>JAJFLK010000480.1 GCA_021772735.1 Candidatus Sumerlaeota bacterium
GGGTGGCGGAGCCCACTTCTCAGCTTCCCATCGCCCCCGAAGCGGGGTTTGTTGACCGTTGGAATTTCTCAATCATGTCCGCATCGCCGTCGGCGTCCGGCCAGGCCGCCGCATCGACCGTGCCTCACTGGCGGGGTCTCATTCGACAATATCGCTCGCTGCTTCCCTCCGTTACTGACGATACGCCGATCATCACGCTGAACGAGGGGCACACGCCCCTGCTCGAAGCGCCGCGCCTCGCCGCGCGCCTCGGCGTGGATTGCCGCGTCTGGCTCAAATTCGAGGGCGCAAACCCGACGGGGTCTTTCAAGGATCGGGGCATGACGCTGGCGATCTCCAAAGCCGTCGAGGCGGGGGCGCAAGCCGTGATCTGCGCTTCGACGGGCAACACCTCGGCGTCGGCGGCGGCGTATTCGCGCCGCGCCGGGATCAAGTGCATCGTCGTCATCCCCGAGGGCAACATCGCCCTGGGCAAGCTCAGTCAGGCGATGATGCACAAGGCGACGGTCCTTGCCGTGCAGGGCAATTTCGATGATGCGCTGGATTGCGTGCGAGAGATCGCCGACAAGCAGCCCATCGTACTGGTCAATTCGGTCAACCCGTATCGCATCGAAGGCCAGACGACCGGCGCCTTCGAGCTGTGCGATCAGCTCGGCGGCGCGCCGACGCACCACTGCATTCCGGTCGGCAACGCGGGCAATATCACCGCCTACTGGCGCGGATATAATATTTATCGCGAGCAGGGGCGCACCGATAGCTTGCCCAAGATGTTGGGATTTCAGGCCGCCGGGTCCGCGCCGATCGTGCTGGGCCGGAAGGTCGAGAATCCCGAGACGTTCGCCACCGCGATTCGCATCGGCAATCCGGTTTCGTGGAAGCAGGCCGAGGCGGCGCGTGATGATTCGGGCGGCGTGATCGAGGCCGTGACCGAGGATGAGATCGCCGAGGCCTATAAACTTCTCGCAGGCGAAGAGGGTGTTTTCTGCGAACCCGCATCGGCGGCGTCGGTCGCCGGGATGTTGAAAAAAGCGCGCGAGGGATTCTGGGCCAAAGAAGCGTCTAATAAGAACCGACTCGAGATCGTCTGTATTCTGACGGGCCACGGTCTCAAAGACCCCAACAGCGCGATCAAGAACTCAGACGAAGTGATCATTGTGCCCGCCGAAGTCGATGCGCTGATGGAACACATCAAACTTTAGGCGCACATATCATGAATCGTTTTGCCCCGCTTGCTTGCCTGGCCCTGATGCTAATTTCTTGCACCGTCCACGGACAGGCAGAGGACATCAAGTCCGATCTTCTCGCGCTTGGGTTTCGAGAAGTTATCGTGTCACCGCCAACCGAGCCCGATCCTTACACGATTACATTTCGAGACGTCATCGTATCTCCGATGACTTGGAAATATCTGACCGACCCGCCTCTGGTTCCGCTTGATATAGATGATAGGACCATCCCTTTTTCGGGGTTCAATAATATTCGGATCGAAGCCATGGAGCATTTGACCGGGGAAGTGACGACTTCAGACGGGCAGAAACTAAGTTTGTCTTATTGCGGACGCGCTAAGATCGGCCTTCGGGTCATGAACGCCGAAGACTTGAAATTGCCGGACCGCCTTCCATCCCGCAGAGTGTATCTGCTCCGTGAAGGCGCTCCGGGGCAGCCGATTTATTTGAGCAGTTGCGAAGTGTCGTTCGTTTATCAGAGCGAGGAGTGGCCCTACGGCTCATGGGCGCGAACCAAAACAGACTCAGAAGTCATCGAATTGGACAGAGAGCATCTCGCAAAGTCCCGCGTCTATAATCTCACGTTTGAGCTACCCAATGCGTGGGCTGAATATCGACTCGTCCTCGAAGATGTAGCGCTTGGGAAGCTGGGCATCGTGTCGCAAAGTACTCCAGTGGGGCACGATTGCCTTTCGCATACGCGCTTTACGATGATGTTTTCTTCGGATGATCCCTGCTAGTTCGGACATATTTAAAGCGTAGAAAGACTTGATCCAAACATCTTGAGCGAATCCGAAAGCATCGAACCCGCATCGAAAATCTTAGTCACCGGCGTGGGCCCGATCCCGCCCGACCGGCCGCCGAAGTTGCATGCCCCAGGCCTTCGGCTTTGGGGGTTTGCCGATGCCATCGAAGCGGCCGGACATGAAGTCATCCTGTGCGAGGCAATGTTCGCGGGTCAGGAAGGCCTGAATGAAGAGGCCAGTGACGGACGCGGGTTCAAACAGTTTGAAGACCGGCGAATCAAACAATACATCCTGCCGCTCGATCCCGAGGACGCGGCCCGGCGGCTGGCCGAGATTGCCGCCGAACATCGTCCCGTCGCAAGCGTTTCTCTGACCGACGTCATGAACTGCGCCGTCGCGCTGGCCAAATTGCCCTGCCCGACATGGTTCGATTACTACGGCCATCCAATGGCCGAGCGGCAGATGCTCGCCCAGGTCCACGGCAGCGACGATGGGCTCATGGCTCAGTGGCTTATGATTCTGCCCTCGTTGCTCGG
>JAJFLK010000049.1 GCA_021772735.1 Candidatus Sumerlaeota bacterium
TCATTCCCGCTCCAGGAGCTTGCCGCCGGCGAGAGAGCGAACGTCGAAGCGCTAGGCGACATCGCCATCAGCCTGCCCATTGTCAAACGTGAGGCCTCCGCCGCCGGCTTGACCTTCAAGAGCCATCTGCGCCGGATGCTCGCCCACGGCCTGCTCCACCTGCTTGGCTACGATCATGGAACTCCGGACGAAGCGCGCGTCATGGAACAGGCGGAGCGACGACTCCTTGGGAGCAGCCGATGATGAATGACGCCCAAGGACATGACCCGCAAGGCGCCGATCGAGGCCCGGATTTCCGAAGCGGATTTGTCGGACTCGCCGGTGTGCCGAACGTCGGCAAGAGCACGCTTGTCAACGCGCTCATCGGCCAGAAAGTCTCTATCGTTTCCCGATCGGCTCAGACCACGCGGCATCGAGTGTGTGGGATATTGACCGACAAATCCATGCAGGCCGTGCTCGTTGACGTCCCGGGGATCCTGGACGCCCGGGATGATTTCAATTCAGGATTGGTCCGATGCGCCGCCCAGGGGCTGCTCGACTGCGATCTCATTCTGCACTTACGATCGACGGATACGCTGAAACTTGAAGACGAATCGCGAGCCATTGAGATTCTGAAATCATTCGGCAGGCCGATCTTCGAGATTTGGACCAAAGTGGATCTTAAGAAGGGACCCCGGCCCGAGGAGATGCCGAGGCCCGACCTTGCCTACGCGGGGCGCCTCCGAGTTTCGGCCCGCACCGGCAGAGGATTATCCGAGCTGACGGGTGCGATCGGCGAAGCGTTACCGCGCGGCCCTCTCCTCTATCCAGAAGACGATCTGAGCGATCGTGATCTGAGATTCCTATGCGCCGAAATCGTCCGGGAAAAAGTTTTCCGCCTGATGCGTCAGGAGATTCCCTACGGCGTGGCAACGTGGGTCGAGGATTGGAAAGAACCCCAACATGAGGGTGGGAAGCTCGTGATCCGGATGACGATCCAGACGGATCGCGAGGCGCACAAGCGCATGATCGTCGGGTCAAAAGGCACGACGTTGCGGCGGATCGGAAGCGAGGCCAGGACGGAGATCGAGGGCCTCGTCGGCCAGGACGTCTTTCTCGAATTGTGGGTTCGAGTCAAAGCAGGCTGGCGAAAGAGCCCGACGGAGTTGGAGCGACTGGGGTTAAACACGCCGGACTAACCATCGCGACGATAAGATGCGGACGGCGATCTGGGATTAGGGCCGGGGTTTGGGATTGACAACTCCTCGCCTCGATCCAAACAATGAACGTAGCCCGCATTCGCGGGAAATCTTTGGTGTGGAGTGGATTCCCATGGCAGTAACAATGGGCAAGCGCGAGCAAATCGTCGGACTGACGATCGGCGGAATCGTATTGGTCGGCCTGCTTCACTTGTTCGTCTTTGGCCCGCGCGCCCGAGAACTAGCCAAGGCGGTCGAGAAACGCGAAAAAGAAACGACCAATATCGTCAATCTGAAGATCCTCAAGAACCGCAACGAATTACCGAATTACAAGAAATCCACCACATCCCTGGCAACGTTTTATGAATCAGCGGTCACTTCGCTGGGGCTTGAGCTGAATCCCTCGTTCTTGATCCCGACGTTCGATGGATTCGTATTCCCCGCACCCAAGGGCCTGAGTGGTAAACCTCTTACTCAAGCCAAGCGTCAGGCTTGGAGGAAGAACAGGAATAGGCTTTTCACCGAACAGGTCGAATTGGTGCTCGGGGAGATTCGCAAGCTGATCGACCAGCATCCGAGCCGCCCGGGGAACGACACGGGAACTCAGATGACGTTCCTGAGTCGAGATTGGCGGATTCCCACGGCTCTGCCGGACGGTGTTCAGGGCGGTATGCTCAAAGATTCCATCAAGACAATGATGGACAACCAGGAGACCTACAAATGGGTGCCCGAAGATCGCGAAGACCTCAAGGCCCAGCTGAGGCGCGAATATGAAGGAATGATGTTTCAGCTCGGGATCGATTACAACCTGTACAGAAATCCCCAACAGCTCCCCAGACACGGGGACTTCGTACCGCTGATTCACAAGATGGCCCATGCCGATCAGATTGAGGTCGCGATGGGTAATGCCCTCGGCGATGACCTCGATATCGGCGGGGAAATCATGGACCGCGTGAAGCTCTACGAGGTGTTTGAGATCGATATCCCCGACCTGCCGTATGTCAACAAGGACAATGCAGACGAGGAACTGAACGAGATGTATTTCTTGTGGGAGCAGCTTCGATTCCTGAATGGGATGATGGAGACGGCGAAAGAGGACGGCATCGGCGAGATCGTCATGGTGCAGCTTCTTCGGCCCTCGTATCTCTACAAGATCAATGATTCGCGCGTCGGGGAGGAGGGGCAATTTGTTGAGGTCGAACCGCCACCGCCGCCTACGAACCGGTATGTGCTACCGGTGCGATACAAATTCGAAAACCCACCAACCGAGCAACAAATCAATAATCCAAAGGGAGCGACGATGGCGGAACGCTCGGAAAAGGCCCAGGGATATGCTCTTCCGGTTCGCCTGGTTTTCCACGCGACGAATCGAGCGGCGTGGAATTTCATGTTCGATGTGTCGCGCAAATTCCTTCTGTGCGAAGTGGACGAGCTCAAGGCCTCATCCGATACAAGCTCGGACGCCAACGAGGCCTGGTTCCAGATTCGTTTCGTCCATGTTCCCTATGTTTTTCCGCTTGAGGGCATGATGAAGAAGAAAGCCCGCCAACTTGCCATCGCCGGAGCCAAGACAGGCGAGAGTGGCCAGGATCAGGCCGGGGGAAACTGAAGCCGCCTGGAGTAAAGCCGGCGCTGCGCCAGATGAGCCCATCGCGGCGTGGCTCGCTGGCATGCCGCAAATCCGTTGGGGCCACTCGCCATACCGAAGAGGAACTCATCAATGACTTCGTCTGATGCCCAGAGCGCAATGTTGGTCGATGCCTATCGATCCGGGCCCGATGTGCTTGTCCTTTTGAAGGGCCGCCTGGTGCTCGGCAATTGCGAAGCCGCCCGCGAACGACTCCACAAGCTGATCCAGCCCGATGTGGATCGTATCTATCTCTACATGCTCGAACTCGATTACGTCGACAGCGCGGGATGGGGAACCATGGTCGGCCTGAAAATGGCCGCGAACCGAAATCGAACAAAGCTCGTCTTCCTCGCTCCGAACGAACGCATCCTTGATGTCTTCCGGATTTCCAAGCTCGACGCGATATTCGATCTTAAGGGCGCCAAAGAAGGAGAAGTCATCCGAGCCACTCTCGAAAAGGCGGATAATCTCCTCTGGCGCGATTCGCCCGACGTAAAGCAAACGAGTTTCGCGACCGAGGGTGGCGGCGGCATCCTCCCCGCCGCAGTTACGCCCCCCAGTAAAGAAGACTCCTCAACAAGCCAGGAAATCGAGAGACTTTCTCGCGACGCCGTCGAGCACCTCAAACTGGGCGATTACCAGAAAGCCGTCGAGACATACGAGAAGGTTCTCGCGCTTGAGCCGAACGACCTCTCTGCATTGAACAACCTTGCGGTTGTCTATGAGAAACGCCCCGAGTGGTACGAGAAAGCGGCGAATGCGTGGTCCGAAGTTCTGCAATTGAGCGAGCGCCGAGGGGACTCGAAACATGCCGAGCGAGCGCGTAAGCATCTGGAGACCCTCTCAAGAATGCGCACGTCCTGATCCTCCCCCGGACTCGCAAACACATTAACGCCCGACCGGAGCCGAGCAAGATGAGCCAAGAAGATCCCCGTTCCCTTCAGATCGAAGCCACCGCAAAACGAGGCGACGGACTGATCACGATGCGCGGAAGCCTCCTGTTGACGAACAGCGAGGAAACGTGCACGAAGATCGAGACATTCTTGAAGACCGAAGGCCTGACAAATCTCTTCATCTGCCTCGCCGAGGTCAACATGGTCGACAGTGCGGGGCTGGGCTCTCTGGTGCGGATCAACGCAAAGTCCAAGAGCGCAAAGATCAAACTGTCGCTTCTCAACCCTCAGACCGGCGTTTCCGAGCTGCTTCGACGCTCGAAACTCGATCTCATTCTCAATGTAAAATCGGGCGATGAAGCTCGCGAATTAGTCGAACATCTGACGTAAGGCTTCGGGGCGATAGTCACCTCGTGGAGGCCTCACTTATCCGGAGATGCCCGATGGCGCGGATGAAAATATTGGATTGAGCAAGAACAAGAAAAAGCGACGCAAGGGATCGCGAAAGCTCGCCCACGCGGTTGAGGTATGGGCCCTGCGCGGGGCCGTGGCCGCGTTCGGCTCTCTGGGCCGCAAGACGCGGATGCGCCTTGCCCGCGTGATGGGCACGGTTTTCTCCCGGATTATTCCGTTCCGGCGCGGCCTGGTTCTTGAGCAGCTTGCCCTGGCGTTCCCCGGTTGGAGCGAAGCGAAACGCAAAGCCCTGCTGCCGGAATTGTATATACACCTCGCGGCGTTCGGGCTCGAAACGCTCGCGCTTGCCAGCCGAGCGATGACCAAAGAGCGCCTGATCGGCGAGATCGAGGGCCCGGTTCAAGACGGCGGGTGGGTCGAGAAGTCGCGCAGGGAGAACCAGCCCTGGATTCTTGTCACCGGACACATCGGAAATTGGGAGTGGGTGGGATCGTATCTTTGCACGATGGGGACTCCGATCCTGGCCGTCGTCAAACCGATGCACAACAGCCGCGTCGACGAGATGGTCGTGGCGTATCGCGAACGGTTCGGCGTCGGCATCACGAGGACCGACCAAAGCAGCAGATCTCTGGTTAAGCAGATAAGGAGCGGGGGGGTTGTCGGAATCATTGGCGATCAGGATGCGGGCCGAAGAGGTATTTTCGTGCCGTTCTTCGACCATCCCGCCTCGACAGCGCAGGGTGCCGCATGGCTCAGCTACAGGCTCAATGTCCCTATCGTGCCCGTCTGGACGACGCGCGCCGCCGACGGCCGGCACCGCATCAAGATGTCCGAACCCATTTGGCCCGACCCCAACGCGGAAAAAGACGCTGAGATCCTGCGCCTGACCGTGCGCCACACGCAATGGCTCGAAGATGCGATTCGGCAAACGCCTGCGCAGTACTTCTGGGTTCACCGGCGATGGAAAACCCGACCGAAGAAAGAGAAAATTTAGAATCCAAGTCGAGGCGATTCGCCCAGACCTGCGTCACAAATCGAGGGGCTCAGAGTTTGCCTTTTGTCGAGAGAACGCCTTTGACCCGGGGGTCGAGTTCGACGCTCTGGCTCAGCGCGCGTGCAAACGCCTTAAACAGCGCCTCAACGATATGATGCACATTTCGCCCGTATGGAACCGAAAGGTGGAGCGTGATTCCGGCCGTATTGGCGAGGGCGCGGAAAAAATCCTCGACCAGTTCCGTATCAAAATCGCCGAGCTTCTTGTTCGGAATCTTGGCGAGCAGGACCAAATACGGGCGGCCGCAGAAATCCAACACGCAGGTCGCGAGCGACTCCTCCATCGGGACCGAGGCCTCGCCGAACCGGCGGATGCCGGACTTGTCGCCGACGGCTTCGAGAAGGGCCTCGCCGAGCGTCAGACCGAGATCCTCGACAGTGTGATGAGGATCGATGTGCAGATCGCCGGCGCCCTTGACCTCCAGGTCGAAGTGCCCGTGACGGGCAAACAGGTCGAGCATGTGATCCATGAAGCCGACGCCGACCGAACCCCTGAACCGGCCTGCCCCATCCAGGCCGAGCTTGACCCGGATATCGGTTTCCTTCGTCTTGCGATGGATCGTGGCGGTGCGTTTTTTCTTTGCCATTGAAGTCCGTCTTCGGTGGTTTCGGGGCCGGGCCTTGCCCATCACCCGCACTCGCGCGACTCTATCGGAATCCCCGGCGGCGGCCAAGGTCTAAACCGAAGCAACCGAAGCTGCGGCCAAGGACCGACCGCTAGACCTCGCTCTTGCGGATCAGCCGAGGCGCGCGCGCGCGTTTGGACGAAATCTTGAACGAATCCTCAAGCAGCGTCTTCGCCGAAGCGAAACGCTTCGCGTCGTTGTAATACACCTCGTAGATCGGCTGGCCCTTCGTGATCTTATCGCCGACCCGGGCACGCACCCAGAGCCCGACGCCCGGGTCGATTTTGTCGGCAACCACGGCCCGGCCCGCGCCCATCACGCATGCGCCGAGGCCGACGTTCAAGGTGTTGAACTCGGTCAGGTAACCTGGACGCGGCGCGGTAATGACTTTCTTCTTCTTCGCTTGGGGCAGGATCTTCTCGGGGTGATCAACGCACCGAGCGTCGCCGCCCTGCGTCTCGACCATCTCGCGAAATTTCTCCAGAGCCGCGCCCGAGGCGATAGCCTTATCCATCTGGGCGCCGGCGTCCTTGTCGTTCTTTGCCAACTTGCCGAGCACCAGCATGCGCGCGGTTAGCGCTCGCGTCACCGCAACGAGGTCGGCCGGGCCCCCGCCCTTGAGCACCTCGATGGACTCGACGACCTCGTTCGCGTTGCCGACCGCGCAGCCCAGAGGCTGGCTCATGTCCGTGATCATCGCCGAGACTTTGCGACCCATCTTTCTACCGATGGCGACCATCGTCCGCGCCAGCGTCTCGGCGTCGGCCTGCTTGCGCATGAACGCGCCGCTTCCGGTCTTGACGTCGAGCACCAGAACGTCGCAGCCCTCGGCCAGCTTCTTGCTCATAATCGAAGCCGAGATGAGCGGGATGGATTCCACCGTGCAGGTCACGTCGCGCAGCGAATACAGCTTGCGATCGGCCGGGACGAATTTCTCCGTCTGCCCGCCCATCGCCAGACCAACCTTCTTAAGCTGGCGCTTGAATCGAGCCGCCGAGAGATTGGTCGAAAATCCTGGAATGGCTTCGAGCTTGTCGAGCGTCCCGCCGGTATGACCCAGCCCCCGGCCCGAGATCATCGGCACGTAGGCCCCGCATGCCGCCGCCAGCGGGGCAAGCATCAGAGAGACCTTATCGCCGACGCCGCCGGTCGAATGCTTGTCTGCCTTGACGCCCGGGATGTCGGCGAGATCATACACGTCGCCCGAATTCATCATCGATTGTGTCAGCGTCGCCAGCTCGGCCGCGTTCATGCCCTTATAATAAACGGCCATGAGCCACGCCGCGACCTGGTAATCGGGGATTCGCCCGGCCACGTAGCCATCGATCAGGAACTCGATTTCCTCACTGGAAAGTTTCCCGCCCTCGCGCTTGATTCGTATCAGATCGACTGCTCTCACTTTGAAAGCTCCTTTGGGTATTGAATCGGCGGCAACGAAACGCCTCGTCCTGCTCGCGCGAGCACCGGGCTCGCGCCGGATTCAGATGTTTAGCTTCGGTCTCGCTTCGTTCTGTCCAGCCCCCATGAAGGGGGATATATAACCGCCCTGCGGGCGCAATGGCAAGGCCCGTCGGCCGGATTCGGGGCGTCGTAGGCCGACGGCCCATTATGGAGCAGGCGGAGCGAGGAGAAGAGAAACCACAGATTTCACCGATTAAGAAACGGGATTGCTTGCAAGGGAAATGCCTTGGTCCTCGCCTCCCTTTGAGCCCCTTGATCCCCGTGGTTCGCCTTTCTTCAAATCTGTGAAATCTGTGCAATCTGTGGTTTCTCTTCATTGCGTTCTTCGAATCTGCGAAATCTCCCTCCTTTGCTCCGCTACGGCGGGCGGGACGGATTTCCCTTCGTCCTTCTCCCGTCAAGCCACACCCCGGATCATCCGATAAAGTAATGTTAAGGGCGCGTACGCCAGGGCTCAAGCCGGCCGATCGCGCGCTCCCTCCATCTCCCTCATCCCGACGACCTCCCAGGAAATAGAACAATGACCTCCAACCTCGACAAACTGAATCTCACCCATTCCGGAATCTGGCGGATTCCGATGGCCTCGATCCTGGTGGGCATAATCGCCGTCGCTGCGGCAGGGCCGCACGAGGACGCGGTTCGAGCTGAAACCGAAGGCGTCGCCTTGTCCGCTTCTCGGGCTTCCGGGGCCTCGGGGGCTTCGTCGGCATATAGCACGACATCGATCACGCCCCGTCGCTTGCCGCCCACGGATCGATTCGATTTCCGTGGCGAGCATGCCGGGGTGATCTTCACGCCGGGCGGATACCGCGAGGTCAATCTCGGCCCGGGCGTCTCCGGATACGAGTTCACGCCGCACGGTGGCGGCCACGGCGGTTACGGCAGGCCTTCGGTTTATGTCCCCTATTACGGTTCGGGCAATGGAAGCCTGACCGAGCCGGTCGCGCTCGGGGCGAGCTACGAGATCGTCCATCGCGCAATCGACTCCTCGGTCAAACCCGGAGCCGACGCGGGCCGCCGGGCACACCTGCGCGAGGTCGTCGTCCCGGGTCAATACGTCCAGCTCTATAAACCGGCGGTCTATGAGATCGGCAACGACGGCCGCGAGCATTTGGTCGAAGCCGAACAGACGATCCGCGTGCCCAAAGTCCGCATCGTTATCGACGCCGTTCCGGGGTCCTCGCCCGCATCCGCGCATCAAAACCGCGTCACGCCGGGCGA
>JAJFLK010000481.1 GCA_021772735.1 Candidatus Sumerlaeota bacterium
CCGGGCGTCCGGATGCCAGTGCGGATCGTCCGTTGTGCAAATCTCATCCGGTGCCGGGGCTTCTTTCGACGACCGGCGCACGAGCGATTATCACCGAATCACGCCCGAGAGCCAACGGCCGAGTTGCCGGGGCTTTCCCACCGGGGCCTTTGCGCCCGCTTGACGCATGCTCGTGCAAAGCGTTAAAGTCGGAACAAGCGCCCGGAGCCGGACCCAATTGCTTCGGCCCGAGGCGCGCGACAGAGCGAAGCGACACGGAGAACACCAAAGACATGGCTGCTGGAGTGCTTGAACTTACAGACGATAATTTCGAAGAAACGATAAAGAACGCCGATACGCCGGTGCTGGTCGATTTCTGGGCCGAGTGGTGCGGACCGTGCCGCCGCGTGGGTCCGATTGTCGAGGAACTGGCCGGCGAGTACGAGGGACGCCTGAAGGTGGCCAAGGTCGATGTCGACGCCAATCAGGCCATCACGGTCAAACACGGGATCCAATCCATCCCGACGCTGATGATTTTCAAGGATGGCGAACTCAAGGAGCGCCTGGTCGGCGCGCTTCCCAAGGAAACACTGGCCGAGACGATCGACCGGTTCGTTTAACGGGTTTGTCCGACCGCCGCGCCCCGGCGACCGGGCCCTGCTCACCGCGCCCCACCGTCGGGGTTTCGCCCGTAGCGGCCCGCCCGACAGATGACGACCCACGCCGCGGCGCCCCCCGCCCGGCACGTCTTCGCCGCCCTTCCCGCCTATGAAATGTCCTTTCTGCGGCAGCCCCGAGAACCGGGTCGTCAACTCGCGCGTGACGACTGATGAAACGTCGATCCGACGTCGTCGCGAATGCGAGGGCTGCAAGGAGCGTTTCACGACGTTCGAGCACGTTGAAGAAACCCCGCTCATCGTCGTCAAGCGCGATGGAACCCGCCAAACTCTGAACCGCGAAAAGATGATCAACGGCCTTCTGCACTCGTGCGAGAAGCGACCGGTGACGTTCGAGCAATTGCAGGCGCTCGTCGAGGAGGTCGAGAAAGATCTCCAGGGCGGGATGGAGCGCGAGGTCAGCTCGATGCGCATCGGGCAGATGGTGCTGACCAAGCTGCGCAGCCTGGATGAAGTCGCATACGTGCGGTTCGCCTCGGTCTATCGTCAGTTTCGCGATGTCAGCGAATTCAGCGAAGAAGTGCGCAATCTGCTCGACCAGACTGAGCCTGGATCTGGAGCCGACCGGACTGAGCCTGGGTCTGCGGCCGACCGGGCCGCCGATTCCGCAGATTCCGCCGAAACCGACACAGGCGGCAAGGCCTCACCCGAATCGACCCGCTGAACAAATTCAGATTGACGGCGCGCTCGGCGGGCAAAGCCGGATCGGCTTCTTACTCTCGTTCGCAATTGAATCGCGAAGATGCCGGTGTCCATGCGCAACGAAGCCCCGAAGCGGCTGCGTCGCGTCGGGGCGGCGCCACTTCGGGACTCCGTCGGGTCGGCCTTCCGCGCCGTTGCGGCGGGCCGTAGCCTGCTTCTGCCGCGCCTCTCCCTTTTTGCGAGACGGTCACCCGGATGGGTCAACCGACCGTCCAGCCCAAATCACCTATGCAATAAAGTTTAGGACACGCCGGGGCGAAGCGTCAGCGCGATTTTTTCCAACATGCGAAATATTTCTCGCTTGCCCGATCTGCCGCTGGAAATGCGCGAAGCGTAAAGATTTCCTTCACGCAATGACGCAAAGAAGAATAAGTTAACCACGGGGATCCGGGGAACACGGGGCAGAGAGGAACCAAAGGGTTCAAGAGGGAAGAGAACAAGACCCTCGCAAGTGCGCGAAGACGCAGAGGGGAGCGGGGGGAATTTGGAGCTGCGCCGGACTCGGCGGAATACGAGCAAGCCCGATAGCTACCGGGCGATCTGGCCGAGCGCGACGGGATCCACCAGGTATATGCGGCGGCGAATCGAGCGGATCAGGCCTTCCATCTCCAACTCGCCCATGGCGTAGCTGATCGATTCGCGCGTGACTCCCAGGAGGCTCGACATTTCCTGATGCGTGATCCTGACGCCCAGTTCGACATCGCCGGGCTGCGGCCGCGAGAACTTAGGCCGGCCGGCCCTGCGTCGCGTCGCGCTTCGCCTCCCTGCGCTCTTTGCGTTGATAGCCTTAAGACTGTGTCCATTTCCGTTCCCATCGCCGTCGGCAGAGGCCTCGACGACGCTGCCGAAATCACGGGCGAGCTCGAGCAGCAGACAGGCCAGGCGCCGCCGAGGCGAGCGATACATAAGGTTTTGCATTCGCTCGCCAAGCACCGATGTCCGCCGGGCCATCAGCCGTGCCAGCGTCAGGCCAAGCGCCGGGCGCTCGCTGACGAGCCGGTCCAATTCGGCATTCCCGATCGCCAGCACGATGCCGTCTGAGGCCGCGATGGCGCGTTCGGGATGGGCGCTGCTCGTGAGCGCAGCTTCCCCAAAAATCTCGGCCTCACCCAACCACCCGAGCGTAACTTCTTTGCCCTCAATCGTCGGCCGAAGCAGTTTGACCACTCCGGAAAGGATGATGTAGAACGCATCGGCCCTTGTTCCGGAGTTATAGATAACATCGCCCCGTCGGACGACGATCGATTCGCCGACCTCGCGTAGTGCCCGGAGGTCGCTCCGGGTTAGGCCCTGGGCTGCGGCCTGGCTGCGGCGGCTGCTTCTTGCGCGCGGCACGTTGGGCTCTGCTGCAACAGATAGACTCATGTGAAATGCCTCTTTTCGGTGGCGAATCGAATCGAGCGGCGAGCCGTGCCTGACTTGGCGGACGACACCGGCCGGGGCCGCAACCGATTGATGTAAAACGCTTTACAGACTTCAGGGCACGGCGGCAACGCGACCGCACCGGCCCTTCATAGGTATACTACGAAGTTCAGCCCGAAAAAGTTCACGGAATCGAACAGAGATGAGACAAAAAAAGAGACCGCTCGCGCTATGGGCACGCGGCCACGCGGGGGCGCCGGGCGTCATCACCCGGCGCGTGGAAATGAGATTCAAAATCAGGCGCCGAATCGCCGGTCCAACCAGTCGATCATCAGGCGATTCAGTTCTTCGGGTTTCTCCTGCTGCGTCCAGTGGCCGCAACCGGCGATGACGTGCGTCTCCAGATCGGGGACGTAACGCTCCATGCCGCGCGCCATGGCCGGGGGAATGAAGACGTCATCCTCGGCGCCGATTTGGAGCGCGGGGACGTCGATTTTTTGCGCGAGCCCTTCGGCCAATTCCCAGTTTCGGTCCAGGTTCCGATACCAATTTATGCCGCCCCTGAAACCCGTGCGCTCGAACGTCCGCACGTAGTAATCCAGTTCGGCCTGGGAGACGAGCAATTCGCCGCCGGGGTTGCCCGCTTCAATGGCTGCGTAAATATCGAGCGCCCGCTCCTCGGCCGGAAGCTTCGCGAACTCCTCGGCGGTGATGACATTTTTTCGCAGGAAGAACGTGAAAACATCGCGTACGTTTTTCTCAAGAGCGGCTTCGGGCCTGTCGGGCTCCTGGAAGGCGACGATGTAATTTTTCTCGCCGCGGACGGCCTTGATCATCTGCACGATCGGCATCGGCGGGCGCGGCAGGAAGGGAGTATTCACGCCGATCGCCCCGGCGACGCGCTCGGGGTAAAGCAGCGGGAACTGCCAGCTGATGAAGCCGCCCCAATCGTGACCGCAGATGATGACCTTCTCGATCTCCAGAGCGTCGAGCA
>JAJFLK010000482.1 GCA_021772735.1 Candidatus Sumerlaeota bacterium
CGGCGTCAGTGATTCGAACGAATCAGGCGAACGGCGGAGTATTTTATTCCAGGTGGTCGGACGTTCCGCCCCGCCAGGGAGGCGTGGATTCAGTTCCATCGGTGCGGAAGATTTTCGGATTGGCTGAACTGAAGATCGCGAACATTTTGAACGGTGCTCCGCGGGTGACTCGAAACCCGTGCGGCTCCCGCGCCGGGATCAGGATACTTTGGCCCGCCGCGACCTGAATTTTTTTCTCCCCGATGCTCGCCTCGATCCCGCCTTCGATGACCGAGATAATCTCTTCGCAATCGTGCAGGTGAAGCGGCACGACAAACCCGGGTTCGTGCTCTTCGAGCCACAGCGCGAGCGCCGCCGCCCCGCCCAGATGATCGATGACCGTCCGGTGGCGCAGTCCGCTCAGCGCGCCTTGATCCAGGGCGCAAAGCGGGGCTTCGGCGTGATCGAATAAGTACGTCGGGTCTGCGGGCGGGAGCTTATTCATGGGACGCGATCGGCGCAGATTCAGATAACGTCGATGTGCGCGATCTTCGGAAGATTGTTGAATTCGCACGCGGCATCGAGCAGTAGCCTCAAGCCCCGGAGTGTATCCACATCCATCCGGACCGTATCGTCGTTGGCGAACTTGCCGACAAAGTTGCCGGCGATGCCTTCTTTCATGGCGATGCTGTATCTTTCGGCGAACGCGAAAGCGATCTGCTCGTGCCCAAGGCCGTAAAGAATACTGGCTCGGATGCGATCGACGATCGCGCCGGCCAGCTCGCGGCCCAGATCGCGGCGGACGACATTAAGGCCGACGGGCAGCGGAAGTTCGGTCCGGCACGACCACATCTCGCCCAGGCAGGCGATACGGCTCAGACCCGCCTCTTCATAATTGAGGAGTTCCTCATGGATCAATACTCCCGCATCGACCTCATCACGGAGGATCGCGCCGCGGATTTCGGTGAAAGGCATGGTGACGGGTTCGGCGTCGGGGCATGCGAGTCGGAATAGCAGATTGCCCGTCGTCAAGTTGCCCGGCGTTGCGACGCGTCGCCCTCGCAGGTCTTCAATGCGGGCAAATCGCTTCGAGGCGAGCAGCGGCCCGTATCCCCGGCCGACGCTGGCTCCCGCGCTCGAAATGTAATACTTCTCAGCCATGAAAGGATAAGCGGCTGAGGAGATCGCCGAGACTTCCACTTCCCCTCTGATGGCGCGTCGGTTCAGATCCTGCACCGTGGAGGAGAAGAACTTGTTCGCGCACCCGGGCGGCATGTCTACGGCGCCGCTCTCCAGACCGTAAAAGGCGAACGCGTCATCCGGATCGCCTGAGTAGGCGAACGTGATGTTTCTCGGGGCGGTGTCGAGGATCCCCGGAATTATTTCGATTCGTAATTGGCTATACGACATTCGATGTTTCCCCCGTTGCACGAGCTAAGTCTATTTCTCAGACAATCGAACGGATCGATCGCTATAGGTCTCCGTGACAAGATTGAAGTTCTCTTCGCCCATCTGGCCCTTGATGATTTGCAGAACGCGATCCTGTTCATCGAGGCAGACAACTACGGCCTCATCGACTGGAATCTCGAAGCGGGTCGCAACAAGGCTCTTCCAATCCAGAAATACGTGGATCTTTTTCTCGCCCACTTGCTTTCGGATTCCCCGTCGAACCAAAGGCGCCGCCGCCCGCGTCAGGCCTTCCAGGTCGAGCAGCCGAACCACTTGACAACGCCGTGGGAGTTTCGCTTCGAGCGAATCGGCCCAATCCTGAGTCGGCTTTGAAACCGATCGATCGCCGACCACGAAGATGAGAAACGCGGCGCCCTCGGCCCGCTCGAAAGCCTCGCCGTTCTGGTCCTTGAGCTCAGCGAAGGCGCCTGTCGTCTGAGCTTTCGGTGCGGAATCGCCATGAGCTGCGGCCATGCACCAGATGCCAGCCGATTGGATTTTGACGCCAAGGGCTTCAGGGTGAGCCGAACGGGCAACCGATCCGTTGCTCGCATGTATAGATGGCTGGTAAGCCGGTGATGAGTCCATATCTCCGAGCAGAATTTGGAGTGCGAGTAATGTGAGCCAAATTGGATTCATTGAAGACAGATCCATGACCGCCTTTGAAGCGGCCCAAACGTGAAATGCAATATCCATGCCACGAGGGATTTCATCGATTCTTCCTACCGGGAGGCGTCGCAAGCGACGGTCTAATCCCTGGTGTGCATGTAAAGTTTACACAGCCTTGTGAAATTCATTCTCGCATCGGCCGCCAGCGCGTGCAGACAGAAGCGGTCCGGCTACCGTCAATATGGCGATAATGGGGACTAAGATACATGTCCCGAAAGATCGCGGATGATGGTCGTTCTCGTCATTGAGGGACTGGCTGTCTACGCGCTCAAACGGATGATCCTCGCTCCCGCGAGGAAGTGTTCAATAAAGTTCAAAATCTGAGCGAGTGCCCAGCGCGTTGCCAGCGTGTCGTGAGCGTTCAAAGCGTTTGGTTTGGTTACCGTAAGCCTAATAGAATAAAATCCCGTGAAACGGCCTTCTAAGCCGGATGTTGCAGGTTCGAGTCCTGCACGGCGCGCCATTTTCACCGAATCCAAGATTAAAGAATCCAATGCTCTGATCGCGTTGAAAACGGATGGATGCGACTAAGAAAAAAAGGCTACGGCGGGCGGTTGGCTTCATTATGTGTCTATTGGAAATTAAGAGATCTCTCGCCTTTGAAGACGAGGTCGGCACCCTCAAATGGTGCGGAAACCTATATCTGCGAGCGAGCAATGGCAGCAGCGAGATTCAAACTCCCCTTGCCTCAGGGGGTAGGCGCATGGTCTAATCATGCCAGCGTTTGAGGTTTGTTTGGAATCTGCTTCTTTCAGATTCGACCTAATGTGGTCGTTGCGTCAGGGCATTCCGTCTAGATCCAGCTCAAGGAGGATAATGCTAGCTCCCACCCATCCGGTCGTACCATGCACGTCATTCGATACGCATCCCAGGCCGGACTTAAAAAATGGACCGATCCTAAGATCCCAACAGCGCGACGAAAAGGCCAAGTTGCTGCCCACTGCGGTAATCTATTGCGAGGCGAATTTCGGGGAACTTGACGGCAAAACCGCGAACGGTTTGATTCGTTGCTCCAAAAAATACAAAATTCTTTCGGTTATAGACAGTACCAAGACGGGTTTGGATTCCGGCATGGTGCTCGATAAAAAACCCAATTCCATACCCATCTGCCACGACCTCGCAGAGGCAGTGACTCAAAACAAGCGAGTGCCCGACTATTATATTTTTGGGATCGCTCCTGCAAGCGGTGTCTTGTCCCTGCATGAACGAGGACTTGTGCTTGCTGCGATCGGCATGGGAATGAACATCGTCAACGGTCTTCATGAGTTTCTGAATGAGGATCAAGAATTCGCGTCGGCGAGCAAAAAAATGAACGTAGAGATTCGCGATGTCCGAAAGCCTCGGGCCAAGAAAGACCTGCGGCTGTTCACCGGACGTATTGCGGAGGTAACCTGCCCTCGTATTGCCGTCTTGGGGACCGACTGTGCCATCGGCAAACGCACTACGGCAAACCTGATGACCCAAGCCCTCGAGCAACGCGGATTGCATGCGATCATGATTGGCACGGGTCAAACCGGATTGATGCAAGGAGCCCGCTATGGCGTGGCATTGGACGCAATTCCCTCACAGTTTTGCGCGGGCGAGATGGAAGCCGCCATTCTGGAGGCATTTGAACGCGAGAATCCCGATGTTATTCTCATTGAAGGGCAGGGCGCACTTAGTCACCCAGCTTACTCCACCTCATCTTTTATCATTCGAGGCAGCTGTCCTGACGGCGTCGTACTCCAGCATGCCCCCGGTCGGATCACTCGATGCGACTTCGATGACATGGTGATGCCGAATCCGGAAACCGAGATCAACCTCATCGAGACCTTCGCCGAGACGAGGGTTATCGGCCTTACCCTAAACCACGAAAACATGACCGACAAGGATGTGTCGGACGCCATT
>JAJFLK010000483.1 GCA_021772735.1 Candidatus Sumerlaeota bacterium
CCTCGTTTGTTCGAGGTACGACATGCTCGTTTTGGAGCCCACGCGTACGGATTTCAGTGAGACTGAGTCCATGAATTTTGATACGGCCGATATGGTGCTGCGATTGAAGAGCAGTCCCGCGAGCGATGGCGTCACACGCAAGCTCGTCATCGCCTACATCGATATCGGAGAAGCAGAAGACTGGCGGTGGTATTGGTGGTGGTCCAAGTTGACCGATGGGTCTTCCTGCGTCTCCTTTCCGGGTTTTCCGACCTTCCCTATGGATTGGCCGGAGTGGATCATCACGTGCGATCCCGACGGCTGGACCGGTAATTATCCTGTTCTATTCTGGGATGATGAATGGAAGGATATCGTCATCAACGGGTATACGAACGCTGCAATCAGTCCAACCCCGGATTTTAGCAGTATTCTCGATGAAGTTATCGATGATGGATTTGATGGAATATATTTGGATTGGGTCGAAGCTTTCGACGACGAGCATATCCTTGATGTCGCCCAGAACGAAGTCCCTGCGATCGATCCCGAGCTGGAGATGATCCAATTCCTTGGTGAGATGCGAGCTTACGGGCGTTCTTTCAACCCGAATTTCCTGGTGATTCAACAGAATGCTCCTTCCCTTATTGACGGTCACGAGAGCACGCTTCCCCCCGTCATTGACGCGATCGCCTTGGAAGACACATGGTTTCTGGGGTCTGCGGATGTTCCTTGGGGGAACCCGCTTGGAGGCGATACGGCGCAGAGTCCGGCGCAGCAGGCGGAGACGCTAGGATATCTTACAGGTTCCTTTCAGCCCGCAGGAGTGCCGATCTTCACGATCGATTACACGCTCAACCCTGCCAATATCGCGCAAGTTTACGCCGATTCGGCCGCCTTGGGATTCGTGCCGCTCTGTTCCCAAACATCGCTCAGCCAATTGACCGAAACGCCTCCACCGGGTTACTCGAGCGCATGTGATAACGCGATCTCCAGCTGGTCGGGTTATAGATAGTGAGGGAAATTGGTTCAGACGCGGAGACAGGAATGGATTGGGTCGATTTTCAGTCGGATCCAACCGGCCCGGGCTGATACATCGCTTGGACGATGTTCAAAAAAGTTCAAAATCTGAGCGTGTGCTCAGCGTGTCGAGAAAATGTGCCAGCGTGTCCTAAGCGTTCAAAACGGTTGATTTACGGTTAGTAAGCCCTGTAGAATCAGCGTCCAATTTGGGATTCCTAATCCTGGGGTCGCAGGTTCAAATCCTGCCGGGGACGCCAATTCACCCAGCCTCAAAGTGTTTTCAAGAATCAGATAGGCCAACCTATGGACCGCGAGAAGATTCTGGACCGCGATGACCTGAGAATCTGGCGGGACTCTCACGGCGTTCCCTGCGTTGAAGCAAGAAGTCTTGAGCCGGCTTATTGGGGTATGGGCTACTGCCACGCGATGGATCGGGGGATGCAGCTTCTCCTGATGAGAATCCTTGGCAGGGGCCAGGCGTCCGAATTCCTGGACAGTAGCGATGCGACGCTCGAGGTGGATCGTTTCTTCCGCAAGATGAACTGGACGGACGGCGCCGCCGAGGAAGCGATCAAGCTCGGGCCCGATGCAAGGAAATGCTGCGAAGCATATTGCGACGGCATCAATGCACGCTTCGCCGAGAAGACCCCCTGGGAGTTCAAACTGGTGGGTTACAAGCCGGCGCCCTGGACCGTTGAGGATTCGATCGTCCTCTCGCGGGTCGCGGGTTTCGTGAGTCTCGCACAGTCTCAGTGGGAGATCGAACGCGTGCTTGTCGAGATGGTTCAGGCGGGCGTGGAACGCAATAAGCTGGATGAACTTTTCCCTGGGAATCTAAGCGAGCTGGACGAAGAACTGCTCCGAAGCGTTTTGCTTACCGAGCGCATCGTTCCCGCGGGCTTGGATTGGAAGCGCGTTATCCCCCCGATGACGGGATCGAACAACTGGGTGATCTCCGGCAAACGGACCGCCTCGGGCAAGGCGATGCTCTGTAACGATCCCCACCTTGAGGTCAATCGTCTGCCGTGCGTATGGAGCGAGCTTTCATTTGAGATCGATGGACGACGCGCGATGGGCGCGACCATGCCGGGGCTGCCGGCGTTGATTCTCGGCCGCACGCCGGAGCTTTCCTGGGGCGCAACATACACGTTTATGGACACGGTCGATTCGTGGATCGAGCAGTGTAAGAACGCGACCTATTTGAAGGAAGGGGAGTGGTTGCCCTTCCGCAAGCGCACGGAGGTTATCCGGCGCAAGAAGAAGCCTGCGGTGGAGACCACTTTTTACGAGAACGATCACGGGACGCTCGATGGCGATCCCAATGCGGAGGGGATGTACCTCGCGACGCGTTGGTCCGGCGCGTGCTCCGGCGCGAAGACTCTGGAAGCCTCTCATCGGATGTGGAGCGCCACGAACGTTGAGAAGGGGATGGATCATTTGGGCGCTCTGGAGACTGCGTGGAACTGGGTGCTGGCGGATTCGGCCGGAAATATCGGGTATCAGATGTCCGGGCTCATGCCGATTCGACGCGAAGGAGCGAACGGGTTTGTTCCTCTGGAGGGCTGGAAGAAGGAAAACGATTGGCAGGGGGTTGTCTCGCCGGAGAAACTGCCCCGCGAACTGAATCCCGAGCGTGGGTTCATCGTTACCGCGAATCAGGATCTCAATCATCTTGGCGACGTCGATCCCATCAACATGCCTATGGGGTCGTATCGCGCCGACCGGATTGCCGAAGTGCTCGGGTCTAATGATTCATGCACCGTCGAGGATATGAAGTCCCTGCACTACGACGTCTATTCGATCCATGCCAAATTGTTCATGGATGCGCTTGGCCCGCTGCTTACTGACGATCCGAATGCCACGATCTTGCGCGATTGGAACCATTGTTACGATCCGGATTCAAAAGGGGCTTATCTTTTCGAAAGATTCTATTGCGCGCTGCTGGCACTAGTAATCGGAAACGGAGGACTGGGGGCCGGCACGATAGATTATTTGATCAACGAATCTGGAATTCTAACAGACTTTTACCAGAACTTTGACCGGATTCTATTGAGCGATGGCTCGGCGTGGTTCAACGGATCGACACGCGAAGAGTTGTACAGCGAAGCCTATAAGCGAGTCCGTGATGTCACTCCGATGGCCTGGGGCGAATCCAATTCAATGACGATGGAGAACATTTTTTTCCAAGGCAAACTGCCGCGATTCATGGGATTCGATAGAGGGCCGATTCATCTGCGTGGCGGGAGGGGCACACCTCATCAGGGGCAAATCTACAGGAGCGCGGGTCGCGGCACTTCTTTCGCGCCGTCTTACCGGTTCATCACGGAATTTTCCGAGGGATGCATTCATTCGAATATAGCCGGCGGCCCTTCGGATCGGCGGTTCTCAAAGTGGTATGCCTCCGAAGTGGATGCGTGGCTGAATGGGCGATACAAGAAGTTATAAGGGAAATCGCCGGCTGTCTAGCCGAGGAGCTTGTTGACGCGCTCGATCAGGACAAACGGCTCAAACGGTTTGCTAATCGTCTCGGTCGCACCGGCTTGCAGGGCTTTGTCCATCGTATCCCGATCTTCGGCGCTCAGTGTGATGACCGGTATCTCTCGGCTGACATCTTCTCGAAACCGACGGACGAACTCAAGGCCGTTCATAACCGGCATGTCGATGTCGCTGACGACGAGGTCGTATTCAGACCGTTTAGCCGCCGCAAGGCCTTCCTTGCCGTTGCATTCGTCGGCGACGTCATAGCCTTCGATCTCAAGCGTCATCTTGAGCAGAGAGCGGAAATCGTCTGAATCGTCCACGATGAGGATTTTCTTGCTCATGCTTTGCTTTCCGGACCGGCGTTGTCGGCCGATTGGGATTCGCTCTTCTTCGGGTCGTCGAAATATTCTCCCATCACTTCAATCAATCTGCCGTTCTGTTGCGATATGTTCTCAAGCACGCGATTGCGTTTATCCGCATCGATCGAGGGATCCCGGGCCATTTTCAGGAAATCGCGGATAAAGTAGAGCGGCTGAAAAATCTTCTCGATCTTCTCTTTGCGCTGCCCCATCGCGGTGCCTTCGAGAACTCCGGACAGACCGATGAATCTATCGCAGATTTCAAGGCCATGCGGCTTGCGGCAGATCGAGCGCAGATCGCCGTCGGTTTTTCCGCCGCGATGCTTGAGCACGGAGACGACCTTTTCGAGGCGGCTCTCGATCTCCACGAGGCCGAGAAAAATAATCGTGTCCGCCAGGTCGGTCATGGCGATATCCGAGAGCGGGTTTCGGCCCGAAACGCTGGAGAGACGTTGAGTGAAGATGACGGTCGTCCCCAGAGCGCGGAGCCGACGCAGGAACCAAAGCATAGTTTCCCTGAATTCGTCTTCAGATCCCAGGGCGGCCGTGAGTTCGTCAGCGCTGTCGATCACGACCCTCTTGATGCCTTTGGCCTCGATGATCTCAGCCGCGGCGTAGAAAGTCTTCTCCGCCTGATCCCGTCCGGGCACGAGTTCGAGAATGTTGAGCTTGCCGTCGTCAAGAGCGCGTGAAATATCGGGTCCCAGGCCGGTCATCGACTTGCAAAGAGCAGCGGCGTCCTGCTGGAACGCAATCATGAGGCCCGGCTGGTCGTCTTTGATCCCGGCCAGAAGGAACTGCGCGGCCAGCGTCGTCTTGAATGTCCCTGAAAGCCCTGCGGTCAGGACGCTCGAACCTTCGGCGAGTCCTCCGTCAAGCAGGTCGTCGAGGCCGGGCACTCCGGTCTCCAGGCGGGTGATCGTTGCATCGGAGTCCCCCGTCGGCGCCGCGACATCGGGGTACGTGTGCGGATATATGGTAATTCCCGAGGAGCTGATATCCATCGGGTGCGCGCCGCCGATGTGCTTGTGGCCGCGGGTCTTGATGATTTCAAGCTGGCGGGCCTCAGGCCGGCCGATACCGCCCCGATCGTATCTGAGGTAGATGACCGAATCCGTGATGTAGACGTCGATGTCGCTTTGCTCTCGCTCGCCGACATATTCCGAAGTCAGGATGGGCGTGAGCCCCAGAGCCTTGAGCCGAAGGATGAAGTTCATGAACGCGCTTCGGACGTTCTCTCCGGTGGTCAGTTGCGGGATATGACTGATCGAATCGATGAGGATGCGGTGCGCTCCGACCTGTTGGGTCCATTCCTCGATGCGCATGGCAAGTCGATTATCCTGCCGGCCCGGGTTCTGGAGAATCTCCTCGGGCGTGATGAAGAAGACTTTGAGGAGCTGTTGATCCGCCAGCGCGTTAACGTCCCAGCCGAATCCGGCCGTATCGGCAATCAGTTGCTCTGGGAGTTGCTCGAATGTAAGAAAGATGCCCGGCTCGCCGCGTTCTGCTGCGCTGATGAGCATCTGCAGGCCCAGGGTCGTTTTTGCCGAGCCCGGAGGGCCCTTGAGCAGGAGACTTCTGCACGGCAGCAGGCCGCCGCCCAAGAGCTCGTCCAGTCCCGGGACACCGGTGCTCAGCCGTTCTTGATTTATCGTTGAATCAGCCAAGGATTCCGCCGCCCCTATCCGATGATGTATGCGAGCCCTTTACGTATCGCCGGAACGCGAACTCGTCTTCGACGTATTCGACGGCCACCTCGATATCTACGCTCTCGGCCCGGACCAGATCGGCGATGCATTGATCGAACAGCATCATCCCGTCGTCGCGTCCGCGAATAACCGTTCCAATCTCCGGAATCCGATTGTCCAGCATCAGCTTCTTGATGACGGCGTTGACGACCATGATCTCCTGCGCCGCGCATCGGCCCTTGCCTCCCAGGCGGGGCAGCAGGCGTTGCGTGATCGTGGCGCGCAGGTTGTTCGCGAGCTGTTCGCGCAGGAGCGCATGTTCGGCTTCGGGGAACTCGGAAAGGATGCGTTCGAGCGTATGAAGCGCGTTAGTCGTGTGCATGGTCGAGAAGACATAGTGCCCTGTTTCCGCAGCGAGAAGGGCCGTGGAGATGGTCTCCGTATCGCGCATCTCTCCGATGAGAATTACGTCCGGATCCTGGCGCAGGGCCTGGATCAAGCCGTCGCGGAAACTCGGCACATCTCGGCCAACCTCGCGCTGGCTGATGACCGCTCGCTTGTTGGGGTGAATGGTCTCAATGGGATCCTCGATCGTGATAACGCAATCTCGCGTGTTTGCGTTGATGTGATCGATGATCGCGGCCAGCGTCGTCGATTTTCCGCTGCCGGTCACGCCGGTTACGAGCGTCAGTCCGCGCTTCCAGCCGGCGATGGCCTTGAGGACCTCGGGCATGCCGAGGTCGTCAAGCGATGCGATTTCAGATTTGATGAGCCTCATGACGAGCCGGAGTCGATCGCGCTCGTAATAGGCGGCCACGCGGAATCGCATTTTCTCGTCGCGTTGCCAACCGAAATCGGCCCCGCGAGTCTCGACCAGCGATTCACGGACAGCCGGGGGAGAGAACTCTTCGATAAACTTTTCCAGTTCGTCGCGTGTTAGCTCGGAGCCCTTGACGCCACGCATCTTCCCATCGACCCGCATGAATGCCTGGCTGTCTTGAAGCAAATGAATATCCGATGCTTCGAGCTTATACGCGGCGTCTGCGAGCGTGTTCATGTCGATAGTCATGGGTGCGTCGTTCCGGCCTGGGCGTTAGTCCCGAGCCTCGCCTCCGGGGTGATATCGACGCAGCGTGTTGGCTTCGATTTCACTTTCGGTGAAGGCCGCGCGTTTCATTTGCTGGTTCGCATAGAGCACCGTCTGATCGTTGTAGTGCGGCGACTCGGGCCGGCCGCTCTGGCTGTATCCGACGACGGTGTAGGCACGCGGCTGCTCGCCGAATTCGACGGCCATGATCGCGCTGTCTCCGTGGGCGACGCTGTATTTCCCATCGAGGTCGCGCTTGAATCGGATTACGCGGAAGCACCCGAGGCCGCCTTCTCCGCCGCTGGCGGGCATGTCGACATCCCCGCGTCGGATTCGGTGCACATCGCCCCAGGCCAGATCCCAGTCGCCGTAATCTGCGATGAGCTCTTGCGTGACTTTGCCGAAAGCCTCCCAGGCCCGGTCGGGTTCGCCGATACCGCTCGGCGTCGTCACCGGGTTCTCGGGAGCCCACGGAACTTCATAAGCATCTTCACGCAGCTCGCTGCCATCGTATGCGTATTCGCGCCACCACCGCGCGAAGACCAGGCTACCGTGCGTATCGGCCGCGACGGTATTGTTCCAGCGCTCGATGGCGTCGGCCGCTTTCCTGATCTCGGCGCTGTCGTCTGAGCCGTCGGCGCGTTCGCGGAGCAGGGCGACCAGGTCGTCTTTGACGCGCTCGGCAAGCAGCATGCCGAGGTCGAATTTCATATC
This sequence comes from Candidatus Sumerlaeota bacterium, assembly GCA_021772735.1. Taxonomy (GTDB): domain Bacteria; phylum Sumerlaeota; class Sumerlaeia; order MVZB01; family JAJFLK01; genus JAJFLK01. The sequence goes on from JAJFLK010000483.1 coordinate 7,326, forward strand.
GCGCACGTCTTCGAGGCTGAATTTCTTCTCGCCATGGACGAGCGCCAGACTATGCTGCGTTCGCAGGCCGAGTCGGTGACGGGGGAAGTGCTCCGGGTAGGCATCGATATCAAGCGGCTCGTTAAGATTCGTGAAGTAAGGCGGGTCGTTGCAGTTCTGCACATAGCCGCCTTCAGGATTAAAGACTTGCGGAAGTTCGGGGATTGAATGGAACCGCGTCCAGATATCTTCGGAAGTCGAGGCCCGGACCGCTTCATCGCGATGAGCCTTGTGCGGCAGGTCCGGGACGGTCCCATTCCACAGGTAGAAGATGTTCCCCTCTCGGTCGGCATAGGTGAGGTTGAACATGGGAATCGCGAGGATATCGAGAGCTTCTTTGAATTGCTCAAAGTTGCTCGATTGGGCGAATCGCAGCCACTGCTGATAGAAGCGGAATTCGTCGTAAGCCGCCGAACGCAGGACGTAGATGCTCTCCTGATCGCGATGGATCACGGGGCCGAGCGGCGTGTGCTCGAACTCCTTGCGCACCTGGCGTGTCTCGCCTCCAAACGGCAACAGCCATCTGCTCCAGCCGTCACGAACCCGCTTGACCTCGACCGTGGCCTGCTCGCGGGCGATCGGAACCGATCCGCCGTCGAAGAGGTAGCGGTCCGAATGTTCGGGATCCAGCGCGAGCTCGTAGATTTCTTCGAGGTCGGGGTAGTTGACCGTGTGCGTCCAACCCAGATTCTCGTTGAAGCCGGTCGTCAACACACATCGGCCGATGAACGTCGTTCCATAGAAATTGAGTTTTCCCGGCACGGTGAGGTGGGCTTCATAGTAGGTGGCAACCATGCTCCAGCCCTGATGCGGATTCCCCATGAGAATCGCGTTGCCGGACTCCGTCCTCGATCCGCCGAAGGCCCACATGTTCGAGCCCATGGAGGCCTCGTCCGGGTCGATCGGGCCGAGGGGAGAAAAGGGATCAACAAGTCCGGCGGCCGAAGCGACCTGCGTTTTGGTCTCGTTTTGCTTGCGCTTGATGAAGCTGTTGACGATTCCGCCTCGATCGAACGCAAACCTCGCGACGCCCCTCATCGAGTGCGCAACGACATCGTGCGGCGTGAAGGGTTGAACCCACTCGGGCAGCTCATCGCGATGCAAGGCGATGTAGTAGTTCAGGCCTTCGGCGTAACCCTCGACCATGGATCGATAGTCGGCGTCTAGGAGATGATACGTTTCGATCGAGCGCTCGTAGACCCGGAACTGACGATTGCGCAGGTCCGAGCGCAAGTTGCTCTCGCCGCCGAAGACCTTCGCCGATTCGCCCCGCGCGGATATATACAGGCGCGCGATGCTCTCCATGTGATCCTCGGCCTGACAGTATGCCAGGCCAAAGGCAACCGCCTTAAGCGTCGGCGCCTTGATGTGCGGGACCCCATAAGACGTGCGGCGTATTTCGACCTGTGAGGCGAGATCTTCGCCTGCCGTGCCCGCCCTCGCTCCGGATGCCGCGATTAACAGGGCTGCAAACGCAGTCCATGCGACCTTGCACTGATCCGTTCGCTTCATTGCGCGGGTCCCCTCTATCTTGTCTCTTGCGGGCGATCTCTTCTCATCACGGCAGCGTGTAAGCGAGCAGCTCGTTCTCTGGACCGCGTTCCCCGACGGCCATCACGACGTATTGCCTGCCGTGGTGGATGTAGGTCATCGGCGCCGCCTGAATCGAGCCCTCGACGATTTTTTCGGACACCAACTCGCCGGTCGCCTTATCGTAAGCCCGGAGATATCCGGTCCCGCCGCCTCCTCCGATCGGAGATGCCGATCCACCTGGTGCGACCGATTGGGCGACAAAGAGCAGCGTCGGCGTCGAAAGCGGGTAACCGGGAGAAAGTCCCGCCATCGAACTCGTTCCGAGCCGGCCCAGATCGAGATCTTTCAAAGCGGGGTGATCGCGGGGGCCGTCGCCGAGCGGAACCTGCCAGGCGTGTTCGCCGGTGTTCATATCGATGGCCGTCACGCGCGAGTAGGGCGGCTTGGTCAGCGGCAGTCCCTGGGGTCCGGAGACCCGGGCTCCGCCGCGGTTGTAACGCATGTTAAATCGCTCCTGGTCCATTTCGCGCAGCGCCATGGCAAAAGGTCGCGTTTGCGAGACGATATAGAGCATCCCGGTTTCAGGATCGGCAGCCGCGCCGCCCCAGTTCGCGCCACCGGCCATGCCGGGTATTTGGATGAGAGCCTTCTTGCCATCGGCATCCTGGACGATCGGCGGCGTGAACATTGGCCCGACGACGTATTCGCTAAGGATGGCCTCGGCCTCGGCGCGCAGTTCGGGCGTGAAGTCGATCAGGTCATCCGTGCCGAGCGTCTGACGTTCAAATGCCGCAGGCTTGGTCGGATAAGGCTGCGTCGGCGCGGGTCGCTCGCCGGGGATCGTGCTTTGCGGGACGGCTTTTTCTTCGATGGGCCAGACCGGCTCGCCCGTGACGCGATCAAAGACGTAAGTAAAACCCTGCTTGCTGGCCTGAGCAACCGCCTTGATCTTGCGCCCGTCCACCTCGATGTCCATCAGGTTCGGCGCGCACGGGAAGTCGTAGTCCCAGATGCCGTGGTGAACCGCCTGGAAGTGCCAGACGCGTTCGCCGGTCTCCGCGTTCAGGCAGACCAGGCTTTCGGCGAACAGGTTATCGCCGAGCCGGTGGCCACCATAATGATCGTTCGTCGGCGTCCCTATCGGCAGATAGACGTATCCGAGTTCCTCGTCCGCGCTTAAGAGCGTCCAGACGTTCGTATTGCCCGTATACTCCCAGGCGCCGTCTTCCCAGGTCTCAACGCCGAACTCCGTGCCTTGGGGAATCGTGTGGAAGATCCATTTCATCTCGCCGGTTCGCACGTCATACCCGCGCACGTGGCCCGGCGGAAGCCTCTTCGAATTGCCGAAATCGTTGACCACGGAGCCGACGACGATCGTATCGCGGCAGACAATGGGAGGCGAATTAAGGCCGATATTGCGGGGGTTGATCTCGCGGCCAAGGCCCTCACGCATGTCGACGATCCCGCCTGTGCCGAAGTCGGCGCACAGCTCGCCTGTCTTCGCGTCCAGCGCGATGAGCTGGAGCGTGCCGGAACCGAAGAGGATTCTCTCTTCCTCACCATCGGTCCAGTATTCGACCCCGCGGCTGGAGAACCCGCCGTGAGGCGGCCGGCCGCGCGTGTAGGCTTCGGGATTGTATCGCCACTTTTCCACACCGCTGGCCGGGTCCAGGGCGACGATCTGGCCCAGGCTCGTGCTGAGATAGAGCACTCCGCCGACCATCAAAGGAGTCGCCTTGAATGCCATGATCATGGCCGGAGCTTTCAGATCGGTGTCGGGCGATTTCCATCGCCATGTCAGCTCAAGGCGGTCCACGTTATCTTTGTTGATACGGTCGGCCTTCGAATACTTGTGGCTGCCAGGGTCGCCGCCGTAATGGTGCCACTCTGCTTCCGACGCCCCGTTCTCTGCGTGCGCCATGACGGGTGCCAGTCCCATCAGCGCGAGCGCCAACAGGTGGCAAGCGATTCCGCGAACCGCCCTTCTGAGAATCATCGGCCTCGTCGCTTCCAATTTTCCATCCCCCTGGTTCGATCTGACTTCAATCGCCGCCGCGTGTTGATCGTTACCCACACTTCACAGAGTCTGGATCGATGAATGTGGTGTTACGTCCACGGTCTGCGACCGGCTCACTCTTCCACCCTTTATGATTCAAGATGCCGGATAAGCTTATGGATATGGGGCTGATTCGGCAAGCGGCTTTTGAGGGACGGCCGAATTGCGTTGGATGCGGGATCGACGTCCCCGTTCGGGATCGCATTTTCTTTGCGCACTGGTTGCCCCGGCAGGCGAAGCGGGGTATCGTATCCGCTTCACGTCGTCATCCGGCCGGCCGGGATATTTCTCACCTTGATCAGAACCACGCGATCCGCAATCGAGCCCTTCGCCGCACGCATCGAGCGCGAGCTCTTGGATATGGGCCGCGTCGAGCTTGAAGTCTTCCAGATCAATGTGGGCCGGTTCTGCAATCAGGCATGCCTGCATTGCCACGTCGAGGCGGGTCCGGGCCGCACCGAAATCATGGAAGAGAAGACCGCGCGGCGAATCATCGAGCTGCTTGCCGGCGCACCGGGCGTCCACACGTTCGACATCACCGGCGGCGCTCCGGAACTGAATTCTAATTTCCGATACCTGGCCGGCGAAGCCCGGGCGCTGGGTCGCGAGGTCATCGACCGCTGCAACCTGACGGTATTCGCCGAACTCGGCCAGGAGGACTTGGCCACCTTCCTTGCCGACCACCGGATTCGCATCATTGCCTCGCTGCCGTGCTACACCGAGGACAACGTCGATAGCCAGCGGGGCCATGGGGTTTTCGCCAAGAGCATCGACGCACTTCGATTGCTCAACGACCTTGGATATGGGCGCGAGGGCTCCGGTCTTGAACTTGACTTGGTTTACAATCCGCTCGGCCCGAGTCTTCCTCCGGCGCAGGCCGAGCTCGAAGCGCAATTCAAAACGCGACTCAAGGCCGATCTTGGGATCGTATTTGGCCGGCTGTTTACGATCACCAATATGCCCATCAAGCGATTTCTTTGGGATCTGGAGCGGTCCGGAAAACTCGATGAATATATGAACCTCCTCGCGGGCGCGTTTAATCCGGCCGCTGCCACCGGCGTCATGTGCCGCAACCTGCTCTCGGTCGATTGGCGCGGGGAGCTCTACGATTGCGATTTCAACCAGATGCTTGAGATTCCCGTCGGAGGCCGAGGCCGAACAATCTGGGACGTTGAGTCTTTGGCACAATTCAGCTCCGGCCGGATCGCATTTGCCGATCATTGTTACGGCTGCACGGCCGGCGCGGGCAGCTCGTGCACGGGTGAAGTGTCGTAGATTGATTTGCTCAAAGCCCCGGAAGGTGCGGCAAGAATGAATCCGATGAACGCTCAAAGTTTTCCATTGCCTTGTTCGCTGATGCGCGGCGCGTTGCTGGTCGCCTTCGCTGCGGGTCTCACAGGATGCGCCGGGCTCCGGATGACCGGCAAGGTCGCCGTCACCCCGCTGACCGTCGTCCGTGACTTTGTGGATGCGCCGCTGGTCACGATCACCAACGGTTTCGAGACATTCGCCAATCGGACCCGTCCGGCCCGTGCTCCGCGCGCGGGGATCGGCTGGAGCTGGCGCGGCGGGCCAAATCTTTCGATCGGATACGATGTCAGCCACTTCCTGTTTCGTGGATTCTCCTGGGCGTTCGGCGCGGTGGATTACGTCATAGGCCGTTCGGTCTGGCCCAACTTCGCTGGCGGCGTATCGCCCTGGCGCAAACCCGATCAGTCATGGGGCTCACTATATTTCCCCTCAACTCGCGCGCTCTGGCCGCAGCCCGACACGCCACCCTCACCTGCCATGCCATCCGGCTGACGCTTTGGGGCGTTAGTCTGTTTTGCAACCACCGCAAATTGCGGGACGCGTCCGAGGGCGGTATCATCACGGCGATGAAGTTCTCCCGTTCAAGTGTGATTGCCCTTGTGCTGGCCGGAGCGGCCTGCGTGGCCTTGTTGACTTGGCTGCGTCTCGGAGTAGACGAGCGAGTCATTAACGCGAAGGCATTGGTCGTCGCAATCTCCGCCACTCCCGATCCGGAGGCGTCTGCTTACGGCGATTGCCTCATTCACATCAAGTTATCCACGCTCGCGGCCGAGCGCGAAGACATCGCGCCATCCGCCTTTATTGCGGTCTTCTGGGGGTTTGAAGATCGGAAGCTCAAGCCGGGCTCGGGGCTTAGGCCGGGCGACATCGTTGAGATTCGCATGATTCCATTTGGTGAGGCCCCAGAGGGCTCGGCCCAAATCATGCGCATGGACGACATTGGGGATCTGACGCTTCCCGATTTCTGGATCGAGGAGTGGAGTCTCCTGCAAGAAGGGCCGCGCAAAGTTTTGACGTCTGCTTCCGAACGCCCGGCCGCCCACCAAATCGAATCCACAGGCAATCGAACTGTCGATCGAATCCTTGAGTTTTACGCCGCTCACAATGGTAAGCGGTTCGGATATGAGCGCGAGGATTTTTACGTCGTCAAGTACCGGTATCTTTATGAGCGGCCGTTAACATCGGCTCCCGCATCTGCGGGCCCTGATCGTCTCGCGCCGCTTGATGCGATCGTCGACTTTAACCGCGCGCTCGCCGAGCGCGGCATCGAACTGATCGTCCTCTTTCCGCCTGCCGCCGCGGCGATCTTTCCAGACGTCATTACGGGCATCCCCTGGGACCTGGAAGCCGACGGCCGGGTCGATGTGGTCTTCTCGGAGTTCGTCGATGAACTGGAGGGCAGAGGGATCACGGTTGTCGATATGTTGGCCGAGTTGGTTCGGAATCGATGGGAGGCCGGGCCGGATAATGTCCTGTATCCCATCAGCGTGCGGCGCGCCGCGCACTGGAGTTCGCTGGGCGCAAAGATAACGGCTCAGCGCGTTGCCGCCGGAATCCGCGAGCGCGATTGGTATGAGGCGTCGGTCGCGCAATGGCAGGGAGATGAATATCGATTTCAAGAATCGGTCAGAGTCATCGACTTTCTCATGCCCGTGGGTCAGCCGCCCCGCCGCGTGCCCATTTCCGCTGTCTCGCACCGAATCGAACCCGATCCCAAGTTTGCGCATTTCCATAAGATGGAAAACAAGGGGGCACCCGTCCAGATCATCGGAGACAGCTACGCGGATTACCAGTCCGGACCGCACGATTCTTTCTATCATCATCTGGTCGCATCGCTCCATTTGCCCGTGGGGATGGTCGCCGTCTCTTCGGGAGCCACCGATGTCGCGATTCAAGATTGGGTTCGAAAGTCGGATCTGACAAAAGTCAAAATCGTCGTCTGGGAAATTCATCCCAACTACATCGTCGAGCGACCCACCTGGCCTCGAATCGAGCTGCAATAAGGCGCGGCGGGTTGGCCCCGTCGCGCGCGAGGCGCGCCGGATGGATTTTGCGGAAGGCGCGGAAGCCGGACAGATTAGAATTGAACCTCGGAGCCGAGAAGGCGATGATTTCACGAATGTCGAATCCTTCCCATTTGGTGAAAATTTTGACCACGGATTGACCAGTCGGACGTTGCTCGATGCCGGAATCCTACGCACAGATCTTCTCCTACGGCGTCTACGGTATTAACGCGTATCGCGTCGTCGTGGAGCTGGATATCGCCCCGGGGGCGGGCGAGCAGCCGGTCTTCCAGATCGTCGGCCTGCCCGAAGGCGCCGTGCGCGAGAGCCGCGATCGTGTCCGCGCCGCGATCTCGAACTCCGGCTTCTGGTATCCCGCCGGACGCATCACTGCGAACCTCGCCCCGGCAGACATTCGCAAGGAAGGCGTGGCCTTCGATCTTCCGTTGGCCATCGGCCTGCTGGCGGCTGGCGGTATGCTCAATCCCGATCGCCTTTCCAAATATGCGATGGTCGGCGAACTGGGCCTGAATGGTGAGATTCGCGCGCTGCGCGGGGCGCTGCCTCTGGCGCTCGGCGTCAAGGCGGACTCCATGCACGGCCTCATCCTTCCGGCGGCGAACGCCGTTGAGGCTTCGGTTGTCGATGGAATCGATGTTATCCCGGTCAACACCCTGGAAGAGGCCGTCGCCTTCCTGAGCGGCGAGGCCGAGATCGATCCGGTTCGGACCGATCCGCATGAACTGTTCGGCTCACCCTCGGCCAATGGGTTGGATATGTCTGAGGTGCGCGGACAGACGAGCGCCAAGAGAGCCGTCGAGGTCGCGGCCGCCGGAGGGCACAACCTGCTGATGATCGGCCCGCCGGGCAGCGGGAAGACAATGATC
>JAJFLK010000484.1 GCA_021772735.1 Candidatus Sumerlaeota bacterium
GTTCATATCGGCATCGCGCCCCTTCCTTCGGGCAGGATCTGCAAGCGGCCCAGCCGGGTCCGCCAGTCCAGGTAGATTTGTGTGCCGGATTCTTCGCTGTCGTCCAGGCCCAGGCGGACTTGTTCATCCGTGGTTTGGCCACGCGTCTCGAACATCCTGCAAGCGCCCGGCCCTGCTTCGGCTTCCGCCGATTTCCAGAACGCCGCCTTGCGGAGCCAACCCGGGCCAATGATCGGCCGCATCTCGATCGTGGCGCGCAGTTTGGGCCCGATCGTGTCATGCTCTGGGGAGGCCTCTCTCAAGTTAAACTCGCCGTCCCGGCCCGGGGAGCCGTGATCCGGTGATCGCTGGCTCTTCAACTCGATGATCGCATGACCGATTCGCAGCCCGGCGATCCTCAGATCGCAGACCTGGCGCAGCCACAGGCCGGATCGCGACCCGACGTCCGCCGGGGCGAGGGCAGAGACGCCCGCAGTAGAGACGCCCGCAGCAGCGACGACCGGCTCGGCCGGGGCCCATGGCTTCTCAATCGGCGCGGCTTCGGATTCGGTCTTGGATTCAGATATGGGCGCATCCTCGAGCGCGGCCTCTGCCGATCCGGCGACCTCAGCGGATAACGCGGCGGCCGCTTCTTCGCGCTCGGCCCGCGTCGGCCGATCTCGCTTGCGCGGGGTTCTGCGCCGGGGGCGAGAACTCGAAGCGGTGTCTGAGTCCTGTTCCTGAGGCAACATCGCGCGGAAACGCTCGAACACCATCGAGGAAATCTGCTGGACCGTCTCCATGACCCCGATGCCCTCGATCGCTGTGGCGGAGATCTCCAGGTATTTCCCATCGGGGTTGAGCGCCGCGCTCATCGCGTCCAGATCCATCGCGTTGTCAAGATCGCGCTTGTTATATTGATAAAGGATCGATACGTCTTCGACCGACCGGCCGTAAGACTCCAGATTGTTCTCCAGATTCCCGAGGCTGACGTAGTTCGCGTCCTGGCGCTCGGGGTCCGAATCGAACACCATGACGATGCCGTCCACACCGTTCAGCATCACCCGCCGCGTCGCGTCGTAATAGGACTGACCCGGGACGGAGTAGAGCTGGATCTTGACGAAATAATCGCCGATCTTGCCCAGATCGACGGGCAGCAGATCGAAGAAAAGCGTGCGGTCCTCGCGGGTGGCCAGGCTCGTCAGCTCGCCCTTGACGTCGTCGTCGAGCATGGCATGGATCTGCTTGAGGTTGGTCGTCTTGCCCCCGAGCCCGGGGCCGTAATAGACAACCTTGCAGACGAGCTCTTTGCGGATTCGATTGAGAGTTGCCATATGAACGCTGTCCGCCGGGGATGGGCCACCAAGTGGCCGCAATAGGCCGGGAACCGGCTACTGGAACCGGCCATAGAGCTTTATCGGTGTTTTGTGGGGAGAGCGTGAGCCCGCAAAGGGGCGGGAGAAGAGGCCGATCGGGGATCAGGCGGGAGTCGATGCCGGGACGGACGGGAGGGACTCTGGGCCGCTCCATAGACTCAGTATGATGTCTGCGACATCTTCGGAATTGAACCCGTCGAAGGGGCCAATTTCTTATTGTCACGCTTCATCGAAGTAATCTGAATCTAACTTCTTAATCTCGTACAGGCCTGTCGTCGAAACGCCGACGTCATGCTCAGCCATCAGGCCAGAGAGTTGATCTCCATCGATCAAGATAATTCGCGTCTCGATTAAAGAGGCGTATTCCTTTGCCTCTCTTGTAAAGGAAGAAGTCGTTATGAAGACGCCCTTCCGCGCGCGTTTCCCTTGCAGCGCGCCGGCAAATTTTTGAATTTCCGGACGCCCCACCGAACCTTCCCAACGCTTGGCCTGTATGTAAATCACGTCGAGGCCGAGGCGATCTTCGTTGATGATGCCGTCAATACCACCATCGCCGCTCCTGCCCAAGGCCTTGCCTGCATCCCGCCTATTCCCGCCGTATCCCATCCTGACGAGGAGATCGACGACAAGGCGTTCAAAGAACGAGGGCGATGCCTCCTTGACTGCACCTAGAATGTCGGACTCCAGTGTATTGCGAAGCTTTTTGTAGGCGAGAGCAAGGGCGTCTTCCGGCGTTTGGCCTGAGTCAGCTTCATTCGAAGAGTCAGATTGATCGGAATTCTCTCTCCCATCCTTCTTTTGATTCTCGTAATCCTGATACTTCAGATATCGCTTCAGAACCGACCTATCCACTGTTTCCGGATTAGATGCAACAAGCTCGCTACCTTCTTTCGTAATGTTGAAAAATCCACGCCTTGACGACTCGAGAAGTCCGGCTTTCTTGAGATACGTAAGCGCCCAGCCTACTCGATTGGTAAATAGGGTTTGGCTACCGCTCGGGATAAGCTCGCGCCTCTCTTCGGTCGATAGCGATAGCTTATCCGCGAGCTCTTCAACGGCTCGACCGAATTTATGCTCCCCGCCATCGGAGGCCAGCTTTAAGACCGGGAGCATGACATCTTGATAGCTTGGAACCGTCACGACATTTACAATTCCTCTCCCTTTAGAAATCGAAATAATTCCTGTGTAGTATACAGGTCAGTCCCGTATCTCGCGACCTTTCATACACCACCCCCTACCCAATCGTCTCCATCCTCATATACGGCACGAGCACGTCGGGCACTTTGATTGTGCCGTCGGCTTGTTGATATGTCTCCATGATGGCGATGACGCAGCGGGGCAGCGCGAGGCCCGAGCCGTTCAGCGTGTGGGCGAACTGCGGTTTCGCGCCTTTTTCGGGCCGGAACCTGATCCCCGCGCGGCGCGCCTGGAAGTCGCCGAAGTTCGAGCACGAGGAGACCTCCAGGAACATATCCATGCCCGGCGCCCAGACTTCGAGGTCGTAGCATTTGGCCGCCGCGAACGAGAGATCGCCCGAGCAGAGTTCCAGAATCCGATAGTGAAGCCCGAGGCGTTGCAGGAGCGTCTCGGCGTGGCCACGCAGGACTCCGAGCGCCGCCTCTGATTCTTCGGGCCGGACGAACTGCACCATCTCGACCTTATCGAATTGATGCACGCGCGTGATGCCGCGGACCTCTTTGCCGTAACTGCCCGCCTCGCGCCGGAAGCACGGCGTGAACGCGCAGTATCGGATCGGCAGCCGATCGTGTTCGAGGATCTCCTCGCGATGCAGATTCGTGACCGGCACCTCGGCCGTCGGAATGAGCCAGAGGTCATCGCCTTCGAGGTGATACGAATCGTCGGCCATCTTGGGCAGTTGCCCGGTGCCGGTCATGGCGGCGGTCGAAACCAGATGCGGCGGACGAATCTCGGTATAACCGTGCTCGGCCGTGTGCACGTCGAGGAACCAGCTTATCAGGGCGCGCTGGAGCCGGGCGCCGGCGCCGGTCATGACGTAGAACCCGGAGCCGGCCAGCTTGACGCCGCCGGCCAGATCGAGGATGCCGAGGCGCTCGCCGAGATCCCAGTGCGCTGCCGGCTCGAAATCATAAGACGGCTTCTCGCCCCATTCGCCGACGGTGACGTTGTCGGCCTCGCTCTTGCCGATGGGCACCGATTCGTGCGGCGGGTTGGGCACGCTCAATGCCAGCGCGTGAAGTTTGGCGTCGACCTCGGCCGATTCGGTTTCGCCTGCTTTGATCGAGTGTTTGAGCGTGGCAACCTCGGCTTTCAGCTCCGTGACGTCTTCGCCGGCCTTGATCTTGGGCCCGATGGCTTTGCTTTTCTCGTTGCGCCGGCGGTTGAACTCATCGAGTTCGCCGGTCAGCTCGCGGCGGCGCGCGTCCAGGGCGATCATGCGGTCGATATCCACCTCGCCTTTCTTGGCGGCGATGGCGCGTTTGAAATCTTCGGGGTTTTCGCGCAGTGCGCGCAGATCAATCATGGCGGGTTCGTTTCGTATTCGGGGGTTTCATAAAAGCGGGCGAGGAAGCGAAGCCGATTGAAGACGCGCCCGACAGGCGCGTACGGCGCGGCTCATCAATTGTCATCAATCGACGAAACCAAACTTGATCGTCGTTATGAGCGCAGTCTCGCCATTGACGCTCGTCTTGCCCGAGGCCTTGCCGACTCCCATGCGCAATGATTCGAGCTGCATGGCCATATCCAGCGTATCGCCCGGCCGGACGATGCGGCGGAATCGGGTGCGCTCAACCCCGGCCAGGACGACTCGCTTGCCGTAGAACTCGGGCTGACACAGCAGCATGATCCCACCCAATTGCGCGACGGCTTCGAGCTGGAGCACGCCGGGCATGACCGGCTCGCCGGGGAAGTGGCCCTCCGTCCAGGGTTCGTTATGCGAGACCAGTTTCGCGCCGACGACTGAGACGCCGGGTTCGAGTTCGGTGACGCGGTCCACGAGCAGGAACGGATAACGATGCGGAAGGATCGCGCGAATTTGCTGCGCTCCCATGGGCAGCGTGAGATCGAGTTTTTCGGTCATGAGGGGATGTCCTCTTCGAGGTGCTCGCGCAGTTTACAGATGAAACGATAGTGCAGGGCGTGGCCGGTGGCGCGTGCGGAGATGAGCGCGCGGACCGGAGCGCCGAGCAGCGCCAGATCGCCCATGAGGTCGAGCAATTTATGGCGCGCCAGCTCATCGGTCAAGCGGTATGGCGTGTTCATCGGCTTGCCGTCGCGCAGGACGATCGCGCAATCCAAAGACCCGCCCTTGATCAATCCCGCTTCGCGCAGCTTCTCGATATCCTCATAGAAGCAGAACGTCCGGGCGGGTGCGATCTCACGGGCAAAATCATCGCGTGTCGGCTCGAACGTAACTTGCTGATCCTCGATGCCCGCATGCGCAAACGCTCCGAAGAATGTCAGCCGCGTGCGCTCGGCCGGAATGGCGATGATCTGGGCGTCGCCTTCATGAAGCTCGACGGGCCGGCGCAGGCGAAAAGTGCGTGCCGGCGCGGTATGGGTTTTGATTCCGCCCTCGGCTAAAAGCTCGACGTATCGCGCCGCGCTGCCGTCGAAGATCGGGCACTCGGGCCCGGCGACCTCGACGCGCAGATTGGTCACGCCAAGCCCCACGCACGCGGCGAGGAGGTGCTCCGTCATGCCAATCCGGGCGTCTGGATTATCCGCTGAGGCCAGGACGGTCATACGCTGGAGGGCATCGGCGCGGACCGATTCGCTGCGGCCCGCGATCTCGGGCGAGCCCGGAAGATCGGTGCGGATGAAGACGATGCCGGCGCCCGCCTCGGCCGGTAAAAGCCGCATGCTGCATGGCTCGCCCGCGTGAACGGCCATGCCCTCGGCCTGTACCGGCCGGGCGATTGTCTTCTCCAGACCGGGCCAGGGGAGCGGTGGGTCGGCTTCGGCGCGCAGGTTGATTTTTGTGTCGGTGCTTTGCATCGGATCGGGGAGGTTGGGCAGTGGCGACGCGCCTCAGCGCGAGTGGCATCAATCCTTGGTCTGTGGGGAGTAGGGCAGCGCCGGAGAAGCCTCGGGCGATGTGGGGCGGTCGAGCGATTCGATGACGAGCGGCGTGATGTCGAGAGCCTCGATTCCATAGAGCACGACATCGGCACGCAGGATGAGGTCGAATCCCTGCGCCTTGCCGACCTCGCGCACGGTCGTGAGGATTCGATCCACGGCAGGTTCCATGACGTTCGTTGTGATGCGCCGCCAATTCTTCTCGATGTCGAGGCGCATGAGTTCGATTTCGTCCAGAAGCGCGTCGATTTTGGCTTCCCCGAGGCTGATCTCATCTTCGGAAAGCACAGAGCGCCGCGCCTTGAGATCGTCGCGCGAACGGCGTCCGCGGCGGATGAGGATCTCCATCTCTTCCTGCTTGCGCCGCTGCTCGGCCTCGGCTCCGGTCACGGCGGCCTGGATCGTCTGCGAACGCGAGACGGCGATGTCGATATCGATATATCCGATCTTCGAAGTCGATTCGCCAGCCGCCGGCGCGGCGGGAGCGAGCATGGCAAGCAAGGCAAGGCCGAGGCAGACAGACTTGAGCGCGGGGAGGGCTTTGGCTGCGGAAGGCCCAATGCGGATCGGTGATTTCATGACATGCATTCTTTCGTGAGAGATCGTCATCATGGCTTCGTTGAAGAGCGAGGCCGAAGCCCAAATCTTGAGCCAAGATGCCGACAGTGGCAAGCGTCTTGGATGACGCCGCGCGGATGAGCACGTGATGTTCGCGCCGATGAGCGATTCAGGACTCCGGGGCGACCCGGTGCAGTTTGACCCCGAGCCGTGATAGATCCTCAAAAAACCCGGGATAGGATTTTGAGACACATTCGGCGCCGCGCAACCGGAGACCCCGCTCGCATCGCGTCGCGACGATCGCCAGCATTTGCGCGATCCGGTGATCCCCACGGCAATCGACCGTGATCCCGCCTTTGTATCCTTCGGGATTGCCGTCGATCTCGATCCAATCGCTTCCCGAGCGCGCCCGGACGCCAATTCGGGCCAACTCTTGAAGCGGCACGCCAATGCGATCGGTTTCTTTGAGCGTCAGGTTGCCGATCCCCGTCAGGCGTGTGGTTCCCTCCGCGAGGCATGCCGCGGCCTCGATGGCCAGGACGGCGTCGGTTGCGAGATCGCCGTCAAACTCGATCGCCCGCAGGCCTCCGGTCGCGTGAACGTAGAACTGGCCCGCCTGCTCGCTGGCGAATTTGCAACCCATCGCCTCGAAAGCGTCGCGCGCTCGCCGCTCGCCCTGGGCGTCCTCGCTGAGGCCCTCCAGGCTTGCCATTCCTCCGGCTGCGGCGACGGCGCTGAGCAGCGCGGCGGCAGACGGCCAATCGCCGTTGACCGTCTGTTCGCCCGCGGCCAATGTCTGCGAGCCGGCGACTTCAAACGAGAATCGATCCGCCGACGCTTCGACGTCCGCTCCGAATCGGCCGAGGACTTCGAGCGTCTGATCGATCAGCGGCCGCGAGACGAGCACGGGGTTGCCAGCAACTCGGGCGACTCCCGTCGGCCCCGCCACCCGGACGCGCGTCGGGTGATCGAGGTGCGGTGTCAGAAAGAGGATCGAGCTCAGATACTGGGAACTGCGCGAGCAATCGACCGCGACCTCGGTGGCCTGAAGTCGGCTGCGGTCGCCGTGGATCGTGATCGGCAGCGTTCCCTCTTCATTCGCAGCTTCGGTCTCGGCGCCGAGTTCGCTGAGAGCGGCAAGCAGTTCGCGATTGGGCCGCCGGCCGAGCGATTCGGCGTGGTCGGTCTCAAAACGCACTTCGCCTTCGACAAGGCAAGCCGTGCCCAGCAGCATGCGCAGCACCGCGCCGGCGTTATCGGGGTTGAGCACGCCCGGGTTTTTCGGATGACCCGCGACGCCCTGAATTTCAAGGCTATCGGCCTGCTCGGTGATCTTCGCGCCCAGCGCGCGGCAGCAACGCACGAGCGCGCGCGCGTCGTCGTTCGCGGCGGGGCGATGAATAATGCTGCGGCCTTCGGCGAGCGATGCGGCAAGGACGAGGCGCGTCGTGTAATTCTTCGAGGGCGGCACGCGCACGTATCCGCCCAGCGGTCCCGAGGGTTCCACGATGATATCGAAGGGCGATTCGAGAGCGCCAGAGACTGCGGCCTGTGCTTCGGTGTGGGTCAAGTTGGGTTGCCTTCACGCGCGTGGGGTTGATGAACCGCGCGGCTCGCTATACCTTTACCCGGAGCGCCACAAGGGCGAAAGCCGAAAGTCCCGCCTCAATGTCACCCGTGAAGCGCAAACGATCCCGAACTGGAGAACTGGCCGCAGCCATCATGATCGGCGTAATCGCGCTGATCGTCGTTACCGGGAATTTCTCGGCGATCGTGCGCGTCCTTTACAGCCCATACGCCGCGTTCGTCGCCGTCGTGATGCTCGTCGAATATATCATCTTGAAGGGCGCGGATCGCTCCGCTCTGTATCGACGCGAACTCGAAGCGACGCGCGCCAAACGAAGAGACGACTTGCTTGAGATGCAGAAGATCGAGGCGGCACTGGTCGAACTCGATGAAGAACTTGCCGGGATCGACGGCGACGCCGAGGCCGACAACGGAGACGGAGCCACGGACGAGACCCAGAGTTCAACGCGCCAACTCGCCCGGTCTTCGAGAGAAAAATTGCGCGATGCTCTCGACCGATTGCGCTCGCGAATCTGATTCGGACTACTGTGGGCGCCGGGCCGCGCCGCCCGTCGCCGTTGACACGGCCCGGGCCGGGCGTCACACTGCCCGGGATTGAGGCGAAAGGATTTATCACAGGGAGACTGTGAGATTTACCGGGTTTATAGGGCCAGATTCGGACCGGCATGCGCCGATCAGGTTAGCTATGAGACATCGAATGAAGCCGCGAGAAACATTCAGCCTCCGTCCTTCGGTGAGTGGCTTTTCGATTTTGGCGATGGCTGTGGCAGTTGGGGGTTTCGCCATGGCCGGATGCGGAAAGACGCAATCGACCGAAGCTGGAGGCGGCCCTGGCGATGGCGTGCCGGCCCCGGCCGAGTCCGGGATGGACGTTATGTTCCTGCAATCGCCCTACCTTGCTCTGGGCGGTGGTCAAGAGCAGATATTCAGTCTGCGTCTCGATCGCATCCGGCGTCTGAATATCTTTCGCCACGCACGCGACGTGATTCTCCGCCACGAGCCCAGAGGCGAATGGATGAATTCGCTGATCGATGAGATCGGGTTCGACCCTCTCGACAAGATCGATCGCGTTGTTTTGGGGATGTATCCCGGTATGACGATCGACGATCCGCTCGGCACGGCCGTCATCATCTGCACCGGCGATTTTGCCGAGATCGACCGCGATGCCGCGTTACAGGGCCTTCTGAATTTCGTCGGCGAGCGATACCTGCTCAACCCCCCGACGTTCGCAAGACGTGAGATCGCAGGGGTCACGGTCTACTCCTCGAAGGCGCCGACGTATCGCGACACCGAAAAAATCGTCGCCTATCATTTCGCTTTTCCCTCGGAACAGATGATGATCTTCGCGCGAAACCTCAATCACATGACCGATACGCTGTCCGTGATCGATGGTTCGGCCGCCGGCGTTCAGCGCAATCCGGCCTGGCAGGAAAGTTTCCGGCTGGTCGACCTGGGCGCGACGGCCTGGGGCACCGGAGCGATGCCCGGCGCGGTGCGCGATTGGATTTACGAGAAGGTTCAATCCGAACCCGAACTAAGGGGCCTGACCGCGCTGCGCGATCCGCGCAATTTTCATTTCGTGCTCAATACGGGAAATGAATATCGCCTGACAGCGGGGTTCATCAGCCAGACGATCGACCAGGCGATGGAAGTCACCCGCCAGGCCGAAGAGGCGCGTCGGGTCATCCCGAGCGCCTTGCGTGCGATCCTCGGCGAAGAGCATCCCAAGTTTGATGTGTGGAACGAGTTTCTTGCCGATAGCTATCTATCGACCGAATTCAACACGACCAAAGTCCTCGTGCGGCGCGCGAGCCGAGATGTGGAGGAGTTCGTCCGCCAGCTCCGCCTCGTCGAGGCCACACCCATTCCCCGCTCGATCCCCGGCCCGTTTCTGTCGAATTAGCGGGGGGATAGGGATTCTGAGGAAGCGTTGGCGAGCGTAATGGCCCGGTCGTCCGACTTGATCTAGAAGTGTCATCGGAATTTCGTGAGCAGGAAAGTCTAGTATGCTGACAGCGGATTCCGTCATCCTTCCACCATCAAACACCGATTCGGAAAGGTCCCGGAAGGCTCCGCCATGGCATCGATCCGCCCCGAGAAAAATCGCGCTCGCGTGATCCCGAAGCATAGTGCTCCCGTTCTACCGAAGCGGCGCGCTCCCAAGATTCCGAGGCGTTGTGCATCGCTGTTATTGATGGCATTCGTCCCGGCATTCGCGTCGATTGCTAGCGCGGCCGAGGAGCCCGTGACGTTCACTCGCGATGTTCTTCCGATCCTCCAGGGGAATTGCCAGGATTGCCACCGGCCCTCGGGGACGAATTACGGCGGGATGATCGCACCGATGTCGCTGATGACTTTCGATGACGCGCGGCCCTGGGCGAAGTCCATCGCCCAGGAAGTAAGCAGTCGGGAGATGCCCCCTTGGGATGCCGCCCCAATCCACAACGGTGAATTCAGCAACGAGCGCACGCTGACCGACGCGCAGATCGAGACGATACAGAGTTGGGTGCGTCAGGGCTCTCGGCGGGGCCGGACCGAGGATGCACCCCCGCCCCGCGAATTCAAAACAACAGGTGGCTGGATGATCGGCGAGCCCGATCTCATCATCACCATGCCTGAGCCCTATTGGGTCGGCGATGACGTTTACGACCTCTACACCGGCTTTCCGGTCGATCTGACCGAGGAGATGCTGCCTGATGACGTTTACATCCAGGCCTTCCAGTGCAAGCCCGGCAGCAAAGTCATTCATCACTTCAACGGCCACCTGCTCGCGCCCGATGAGGACGGGAAGCTCCCGCCGCCTCCGACGAAGTTCGAGTCCGATGCGCTCTCGCCGAGAGGTGCGGGGGTTTACATCGGCGGCGTCTCTTCGGGCACCGATGCGAACATCTACCCCGATGGCTACGGTCTGCCTTTGAAGAAAGGCACGCGAGTCACGTTCGACATTCACTATCACAAGGAGCCGGGCGAGGGCACGGGCGTCTGGGATCAGTCGCAAATAGGCTTCAAATTCTGCAAGAAGCCGCCCAGGAGCGCGCTGACCGGCATGGGCCTTTTCTATTTCAATATCAATATTGCGCCCGGCGAATCGGATTATAAGATCGGACCCGTCCCGCGCAAGACGTCGAGAGATCTCCAGATCATATCGCTCATGCCGCACATGCACACCCGGGGCAAGGCGGCGAAGTTCGAGGCCTTCTATCCCGACGGCACAAGCGAAGTGCTTCTCGATGTGCCCAATTACGATTTCTCATGGCAGACGGTTTATTACTTCGAAGAGCTGAAGTTCGTCCCCAAGGGCACACGCATTGAATACACATCGTGGTACGATAACTCTCCGGAATATGCGGCCGAGCGTGGCTTCGATCCGGCGCAAAGAGTGAAATACGGACAGAAATCGAGCGACGAAATGATGATGGGCTTCGTCATGGCCGGTCCCCCGATCGATGGCGCGGAGCCCCCGCCCGAAACCACCGGCGGCTTCTACGAATAACACCTGAGCTTGTGGATGCGGCGAGGGCCTATTGGCGCCGTAATCGAAATTGCGGTCATGAAATCGTGCGGACGCGCAACTGAGCCGGAAGAGGCAGGATCGTGAGCGAACAAGTGCCGTCCCCACGCGAGTTCTCGAAACGCTTTTCCGGCGAGGCGTTGCTCCGCCTGCTCGTCCTGCTTCCGACGCTCCTGTTCGGGATCTCCCGGCTCAGTCCGTTGATCATCATCGGCGCCGGGGCGCTGGTCATCATGAATCTCCCGGCGCCGCAGCGCCCGTCACGCCGGTTCGGGTGGGCCTTCGTCATCGCTTTTGTTCTGCTCGGGCTTACGCTGGCCGATCGAATCGTTCAAGCTCCGAACGTGTTTCCTTTCTGGAGAGACATCAATTGGAAATCACATGTACTCCAAGAGAATTTCTTCCTTCCCCAATTCGAGACGGTCAAGGGCGAGAGCTTTTCTTTTGTATATTACTATGGTGTGCACGCGCTCGTTGGTTCTGTGGGCGCGATTCTGCCCGCGCAAATCCGTGGGGAAGTGTCACTCGAAACGCTTATGGGCCTCGTGGCGCTCCTCTATCAGTGCCTCGGGCTCGCGCTGCTCCTGGGCACGAATATGAGGCTGAGACGCCCGAGGACCGCATTATGGGCATTGGTCATCCTGCTCTTTCTTCCCGGCCTGGAGCTCATTGCGCAGTGGGTCCGGATGGCGCTCGGCGCGTCGACATACGTCATGTGGCCCGATCCGTGGTTGTTCATCGCAAGGGGAGATCCGGACGCGGCTTTCTGCGTTGCCATGCAGCCGGAGCCGGGCTGGGTTCTGTCCTGGGTTCCCCAACATTCGGCGACTCTCTTTTTGCAGGCATTCTTCTGGACGCGGCGCGACGGCGGCAGGCAAGTCCGCTTTCATAATCGATGCCTTGTCCTCGCAGCGGCAATCAGCACTTCGGTTTTTATGGCGATCGGCTGGATGCTTCTCTTCTTGATCGAGAGCCGCCCATGGATCCGATTATTTCGGGATCGGCCCAGGCGAACGTTGTTCCCGCTCGTCATGCTCTGCATGGTCGCGTTCCCGGCCGCCCTCTACTATCTCGATAAGAGTCACCCCGAAGAGCTGCACCTGGCACTCTATATCTATTCCATCCCGTGGGTTCTTCAGAGCATGGCGATGTTTGGTTTTGTTATTGTGGAGAATGCGTGGCTCATCGTGGGGACAATCGCTGTGGTGCTGATCCCGGCGTTGAAGACCGAGAAGAAGAGTTTCGCTCGCCATCGGCTCAATCACGATCTGTTCTACATCGGCGCCATTCTCCTTGCGCTGGTGGCGCTTGCGCAGGTTCGGATGGGAATATTCAACGATCTCTACATGCGAGGTTCGACGCCGCTAGTCGTAATCGCTCTTTTTCAATTGATCCGACGCTTGACGTTTCCGAGCGCGATCAAGATTCGCAAGCTCCTGTTCGTCGTTGCGCTTCTCGCGGGTTTCGGCTGGGGGTTGGCGAGCCACTTCGCCGAGGATCAGCCGCATCACATGCCCTGGCGGTCAATTAATCATGACGAATGGAGGATGGCCGATTCGCCCGTGCTGGATCAGTACAAAGGAAAACCCGCCGACTCATACCGTTTCAGGCGGGGTCGGGGACAGGCTATCGAATAGCTCGCTGGGACCGGCGTTGCCGAGCTTCGCTTCTCCGACCGGATCGGCTAGGTTAACAATATTGAGTCGGTAACTCGCCCAAAGAGAATCGGTGCGGATATGGGATGCGTTGATGCCTGCAAAAAAGAAAAGAGGGATTAAGAAGAGGGCTGCGCCTCGCGCGCGCCAGAAGGGGCCTCGCGCACCGGCAGATGTCCAGCCCGCCACCCGGCGTCCCGTCAGCGACACCGTGCGGCGGCGGGTTATTCTTGAGATATACGATCGGCTCCTCGACCCGTGCGGGAAACGCAACTGGTGGCCCGGCCAGACGCCGGATGAGATCATCATCGGCGCGGTGTTGACGCAGAACACCGCGTGGCGCAACGTCGTCCGCGCGATCGATAGTCTTAAGGCTGCCGGTCTGCTCTCTCTGCCCGCGTTGGCGCGCGAGACGCCCGAAGATATCGCGCCGCTGATCCGCGCCTCGGGTTATTTCAACCTCAAAGCCCGGCGGCTGCATGCGGTCGCCGAGTTCTTCGCGCCCGGCGGTCGTTCGCGCATGGCCGAGATTGAAAGTCAGGAGACCGACGCATTGCGCGAGGCGTTGCTCGCGACTCATGGCGTCGGTCCGGAGACCGCCGATTCGATCCTGGTCTACGCGCTGGGTCGATTGAGTTTCGTGGTGGACACTTACACGACGCGAGTCGTGACTCGCCACGGGTTGCTCGCCGACGGCTCCCGATACGAGGCCATCCGAGCGATGTTCACGCGTCACGTTCGGGCCGATCTCGCGATGTATAACGAATACCACGCGCTGCTTGTTTGGGTCGGGCATCACTACTGCAAGCCGAAGCCGCAGTGCGCTGCATGCCCGCTGGCTCGACGCAGTTGCTTCGCGACGGCCGCTGCCTGGCGGGCCCTGGCCGACGCGAGGTCCGAGTAGCCCGGCATAGCCCCGCATCCGAACCAAAACAAAAACCCGTGGCCGATTCGCATACGATTGCCCACACTGCCGACTATGACCGCGACGCACGCCCCAGGCAGCATCAGCCGAGATACCCTCGCTTATTGGTCCGCGCAGATCGGCGTCATGGCGCTCAATCTGGTAACGAGCATCTTCATCGCGCGACTGCTCGGCGCCGAGGGCAAGGGGCTGGTCAACGGCGTGCTGCTGGCCGGGCTCATGTCGGTCAACCTCACCAACCTCGGCGTGCAGGTGATCGGCATGTATTTCACCGGCAAGCGGCCCGCCGAGATAGGCCGCACGCACACGTTGATCGTGATCCTTGTCGCCCTGATCGCCGGGTTCGACCTGATCGTGATCGCCCTGTTCGGCGAGCGGCTGCGCGCTCTCGCGTTCGAGGAAATCTCCTGGCGATACCTCTGGTTCGCGCCCGCCGCGCTGCCGTTCATGCTTTACACCATGGCCGCGCAGGGGGTGATGACCGGCCTGCGCCGCGTCCGTGAGTTGGCGAAGTTCCTGTTCATCGTCGCCCTGCTGACGAACCTCGCCAATTGGGCCGTGCTCGCTTTTACGTCTTCAAAGCCCGCGTGGCTGATCGGAGTTTGGGCCTCGAGTCAGGTTCTGGCGGCCGGAGCGTTGGCGTTCAAGATCATCGCGCAACCGTGCGGCTGGGTTCGCATGACGCTGCGCGAGATCCGCACGGGTCTCGGCGAGATTTTGTCGTATGGCCTGCGCGCGTTTGCGGGCAATTTCGCGGCGAATTTCCTGCAGAAGAACGATCAGCTATTTATCTCTTCGACCGGCGGCGTTGTGGGGCTGGGAATCTACAGCCTCTCCTCGACACTTTCGGGTCTCGCGATGCAGCCCTCGGCCGCGCTTGAGAATGCGGGTTACGCGCAGGTCGCCGGAGCCGAACGCGATGAGGCAGCGCGGCTCGCCCGCGAGCTCTTCCGGACGAACTTCATGATCAACGGCTCGCTGGCGCTGCTCATCATCGCCGTCGCGCATCTACTGATTAAGTATGTCTATGGCGAAGAGTTTATCGGCGGCGTCGCGCCGCTCCGGATTTTGGTCCTGGGCACGCTGGCGATCTCATGCGCTCGGATGCTCGCTCTGTATTTCAGCGCGCAGCTTGGTCGGCCGCAGATCCCATCGGCGATCGCTTGGGTCGGCTTCGCCGTCAACGTGCCCGCGATGTGGTGGGTCGTCGTGCATTCGGGACGCGGCATGATCGGAGCGGCATGCGTCACGGCCGGGTGTTACGGCCTGATCCTCGTCATTTATCTGGTCTTGTTTGGATACCGGACAGGGCTCGCCAACCCTCTGGAATTCTTCATTCCGCAACGACGCGACCTCGCGCGGGTCGCGCGATTGATAGGCGACTTCACGCGCCGCGAATAATCGTTAATAGCTGTTCAAAATTTTCGACGGTGTGATCGCACAACGCCGCCGTGCCGCTGCCCGCGATGTTCCCGCCCGCGATGCCCACGGTGGTGAACCCCGCGAGCCGAACTGAGGCGACGCCCGCGCCGCTGTCTTCCAGGCCGATGATGTGAGCGCGGTCGGCGCAGTCCAGGCCCAGGCCGACCCGGGCAACCTCGGCGTAGAGCCAGGGGTGCGGCTTGGGCGAAAGCTCGCCGAGCGTGCCCGCCGCGCCTTGGCCCAGAGCAAATCCCGCCGTGACGATCGCATCGTAGAATTCCTCAGGCGCTCCCAAGTCGAGCTGCGTGAAGGCCGAGACGATCTCCGGCCAGGCCTTCTCGTGCAGACCGCTGGTCACCAGGCCGATCTTGATGCCCATCGATTTCAGTTCGAGCAGGAAAGGCTTCAAGCCGGGCACGGGCGTGAACGCATCGGTGCGGCCTCGGCCTTCGACGATCTCGCGCAGCTCGCGCCGCGTGTGCTCGAAGTAGAGACGCCGGGCTTCTTCGACCGTCGCGCCGGGGCAGTATTTCCCGATCGCGTGTTGGAGATGCTCGGAGACGCTGTGCCCGGAAACGTGGGGCAGATCGGCCTCTTCGAACGCGAACGTCTCGTCGCCGAGAAGACTGGCCGTCGTTCTCTCGATGATCCAAATCCAGAAGTCTTCGCTCCGGACGCTGGTGCCGTCCAGGTCCATGAGCACGGCCTTGACGGGCCGCTCAAGCCTCGTGGCGTGAACGGGGTAATAAGCAGGGTATCCCATGCGGGACTTCACGTAGGCGAGCGTGCGGGTCTCGAAGGCGATGAACTCCACGGCGCGGTCGCCGGTCGAGGTGATCGAAACGACGCCTTCGGCGCCGACGCGGAACTTTCCGTCGCTGCAAACCTCAAGCGCGTGGAAGCCGGAATCCTCTGCGATTGGCCCGAGGCCGGGGATATCGGCGAGGATGGGTGAGGCGTCGGGAGGGGTGTCGGGGTTTTCGTCGGGCATGAGCCCTCTTTGTTAATGCAACCGAACGAAAAAGGAAAGCGCGCAGAAGAAGATTGGAGCACAGGGATCGAGGGGTTCAAGGGGAAGAATTGAAGCAGGAAAGAGAATTTAACCACGGACGCACGGGGAACGCAGAGAAGAGAAGGCGGAAGAGGTAGAAAGAGAAGACTGATTCACGCAAAGCCGCAAAGACATAAAGAAGACGTGAGAGAAGAAAATTTATGACTTTCGCGCGCTTGTTCCTCTTCGCCCCTTGATCCCCTTGATCCCTTTGATCCCCGTGGTTCGCGTTTCTTCAAATCTGTGCAATCGGTGAAATCTGTGGTTTCTTCCCATTGCTTTGCACTCATTCCTTAATCGGGCACGGTACGGCCTGGCCGCCTCGCACACGTATCGCGAGCCTGGGGCTTCCCATCTCAATCGCAGATTGTAGAAAAATTGGTAGCGGGGGAGGGACTTGAACCCTCGACCTACGGGTTATGAGTCCGTCATCTCTAGTCTGTATCATGCTGATATGACTCATTTTATACGCCTTCGATTTTTCCCAGTGACCATCTAGCGACCATAATCACGCGCTTTCCACGCCGATCACCCGTGCGGCATCTCCGGTTGATCCGAAGTTCAGGACGTTGACGGCCTCTTGCAACGCGCCGGGCGAAAGGTGCGCATACCGTTCGGTCATCGTCGTGTTTGAGTGCCCGAGGAGCTTACTGATCGAGTAAATCGGTATGCCTTGCATCGCGAGGTGGCTGGCAAACGTGTGGCGCAGATCATGGACCCGAACGTGTCGCTCGACTCCGGCCCATCGCAACGCGGCCTTGAGCCTCCGCCCTAAATTGCCATCCGCACCGAACACAAGATCACTAGGACGGCCACGCTCCATTGTGTCGAACATCTCGGCAAGGCTTGCATTCATTGGCACATGACGAGCCTTCGCGTTACGTCCAGACCGTGCCGCCTTGCGTGTCACGATCCGCACTTGCCCGCGCGACGTATCAATGTCACTCCATTTCAGGCGATCCATTTCGCCGCGCCTGGCCCCCGAGTTGAGCAGGAACAAGACCCGGCAATATAGGTCCAGCTCGAATCGGACCTTCACCCGCCGCGTGCAGCCGTCTTTCCGTTTAATCGACGGATCAACGCCGTTGCGCAGCACGGACAAAAGCCGGTCGATCTCATCAGCCTCAAGAAACGTCCACGATTGGTCCGCAGAGCGATTCGTCGCACGTTCCGCCTTGCGCCACGGCAACAATGAAATGAGGCCCTGAGCGCGCGCGTAGCGGCCAGCCGCGACGATAAAGCCAAGCTCCATGTTGATCGTCTTGGCAGTCACCCCGTCATTGGCCCGATGATTTCGGAATCGAGCAAGCAGGGTGTCATTCAGGGCACAGAATCGCGCGTCATCGCCGAAGTATGCGCTCACATCTCGCGAGATTTGCCGCAGACGCTTTAACCATGAATCCACAACGGCTCCCGCTCTCGATTCGCAGTATGACGTGAGCACATCCCGAACGAGCAGCGTCTTCTCGACTCGGCCAGGCATGCTCTCGCCCGCGAGTTCTTTCTTGCGAAGATCGCCCCAGTAGGCATCCGCGAAGGCCTGGGCCTCCCGCTTCGTCCTGCAACCCTCGATCTTTTTGCGGACGCGCCGCCCGTTAATGCGCCCGTCCAGCTCGAAGTGATTTCCTCGGCGTCTAACTATCATGGCTCGCTCCTTTTCGTTGGGCCTTACGGGGCTTTGATATTAGATCAGGACGAGTGCGCTTGACGATACCCCGCACGGTTTCGGGTGCCCAGGGCGCGCCCGTTCGCGTCGGCACGTCGTCAGAGTTCAGCATGTCCGCGATTGCTTTGAATGAATGGGGGCGCACGCGGCCGGTCTGCTTGGGGTCTCGCGTTGCGATGATGCGGGCGATGATCTCAGACTCGCCCTCACGTTCACCAAACGGCTTGCGGCCTTCGCAGCGTCCAGACCTCTTTCGCTTCGCCTCGCGCGCCTTGCGCAGCTTGCGGACGATTAGCGCCTTGTCGAGTTCAGAGAATACGCCTTGCATCTGTATCATGGCCCTTCGCATTGGATCGGCTTGAAATGAGGCGGTCACATCGTCGCCAGTGCTGGCCGAGATCAACGTAAGGCCGTTTTCAATGAGCTTGGTAAGAAGAGCGGACTGGATCATCGAATCGCGCGCAAAGCGATCGAGGCTTTCCACCACGAGCGTGCGGACGCCGTTTGTTGCCGCCAGCATATCCATGAACGCCGGGCGGTCGGCTTCGGTGCCGGTGTGCGCCTCGCTGAACCAACGGACCACGCCCGAGTCCGCCTTTGCCGCCCAGGCCTCAATGGTCTCCCTTTGCCGGTCGAATCCGTGCCCATCAACCTGGCCCTTGCCGCTTACTCTCAAATATCCGTAGACCTTCATTTCAGTGCCTCCGCAGTAGATAGCACTGATTATAATCATGTTGTCTGATAAGTCAACAATTATTCTAGGGAATTGATGTTTTTCTTCCATGTTCGCATCCGAATGAGCAGTCCCCGAAATCCATCGAGGCCGTAGAATCACAACTGCCCCTTATCCTATCTGCTACTCCATACGTATTACTACTGCTCCCCCTAAAGGGGGAGAGCAGTTAATACACATGCGGTCTGGCTCTGAGTAATATGTATTAAGCCGATTAATACGCATACTAAGCCGCCGAATAGAGCACCCGTGTGCCGTCTTTGGTCGTGCTTACGAGGCCTCGCTCCTTGGCAACCCTCAAGGCCTCATCGCAGACGTTGTTTCCGCGTCCGGTCTTGTCCTTTAGTCGCTCGCGCAAATCGCCTCGGCACATGGGACCATCGTTCTGGGCCAAAACCGAACGCACCGTCTTTGGGTCCACAGGTGCCCGTCTCGCCTTCGCACCGCCTCGGGTTCCGAGCCTCGCGGTCTCGTCTTCGTCGGCAAGCCTGAGCCACGGATCATCCTCATCGGGCCGCTTCCAAAAGACCGGACCAGAGACAACCGAATGCCTGCACCGCGCCGACACCTTGACGAACTGCTCGTCTTTGTCGCATACGGCCAACTCAATCAGTGAATCCGGCCAGCCTTCCAATACGCTTGATCCGCGATAACCGCCCGTTTTGCTGGAATGGTGAATCAAGATCGATGCGAACTTATGCCGATGCGCGAGGCCTGAGATCACATCAAGCGCGGCACCCATCGAGTCGGACGCGTTCTCTTCCATCGATGGAAACAGGAATCGAAACGGGTCAAAGATCACAACGTCCGGCTTGTGCTCCTCAATGATTGCCTCGACCTGGGCCAATGACTTATCGGAATCCAATACCGGGCGAAAATCGTCAAGCGACACGATCCGGAATTCGTCCAGCCTGCGAGGGTCGAGCCATTCCGGCCCCGTCTCGATGTCTTTCATGATCCAGTCCTGAAAGAACCCGTCTGCAATCTCCGCTCGGAGATACAACACCCGCGCCCGTTTCTCGAACCTCCAGCCCAGGAACTCGATGAACGGCGCGCAGACGAGCGCAAACGCGAGTTGCAGCGCGAGCCGTGTCTTGCACGTCTTTGCAGCGGCGGAAAGAACGAGTTGGCCGCAAACCGTGAGAATGCCCTCGATGAGGAAATCGGGTTTAGGAACGTCGTCGGCCGCAACGAACGCGTTCACGCCCCAAACGCGCGGCGGTCCCTTCGCTCCCTTGAGCACGCCCGCAACGGCCTCAACTCCGCCGTCCTTCTGTTCGTCGTTCAGATCGCGGCCCCTGGGCGTCCCCCTAGGCCAGACGACCCAATGCACGCGAGAGTCAGAGATCCCGGCATCGCGCAGAGCCTCGCGGGCCTTGGCCGTCGCATTGACTCCGGGCTTGTCCGCATCGAACGCGATGATGACACGCCCGCCATGCGCCTTGATTGCCTCGCACGCCTTATCGCTTGGCGCGGCTTCGCCGTTTGGCAAAATGAACGCATCGTAGTCTGCAAGGTTCGCCGCAACGCCTTTTTCTTCGCCGCCTGCCACAACGATTCCGCGACTCTCTTGCGCGGTCTTTACGATCGTCCCGTTGAACTCCCCGAACAGCCGTCGGACCGCTCGCTTTCCCTTTTCGTCGCGCTCCCTCGCTTTGAACTTCAAGCCGAATTCGTCTTCGAGGCCGGACGGATACACAACGCCGCCCCCCTTCGAAGGGTGATCGAATATCCGCCAGGAGTCCGGCAAAAACTCACGCGACAAGCCGTATCCATCGGCGAAAAACTCGGCCGCCGCATCGTTGTCTTTAACGCGTGGCAATCGTTCGAACTCTTTGCGCGCCTTTGCTTCATCCGGCCAAAGCCATGAGGGTTGTGCCGCCTGGCTCGCTTGAGGCCTCGCCTCCGGTTTTCTTGCGCCGATACGAGCTGCGCCGTTGCGCTTGGCCCCTCTATCCGATGTGAGCAATCCACGCTCGGCCGCCCAGGCTTTCGCCGCGCCGAATTCGCAATCCCTGGCGCGCATAATCAGAGCGTAGGAATCGCCCGACTCATCGGCCGGAAAATCAGACCACAATTGCTTTTCGCGATTGATTTGAAGGCTGGGGTTTGTGTCCGAGCGCCACGGCACCCGCCCGACCATCTCTTTCCCTTGAGGGGCGAGCTGGATGTCCAAGGCCGCAGCCGTTTCGAGAATGTCCGGTTTTACATGCGGGGGGCTCATGTGCCTCCCCCTTGCGCCGCGAGTGCGGACAGCGCGACCGCCGATTGAGGGGTGAAATCCTTGGCGTCCAGATCAAGTGCGGCATTTAAATCGCCAGCGTGGACTTTACCGTGCCGTCTCCGAATGGTCGCCTCGGGCCGCTTCGCATTCCAGCGTTGGACCCATTTGGCGATTGCCGCCGGGGTCGGCGATCCGGCAATTTCTGCGGCTTCGCTGAGGCGCAGGTAACTACTGGAATTGGTCAAAAGTAAGACCCGCCTCCCGGAGGTTTCCGGGTCATGTGAGGCGGGTCCAGAGGTCGTGCGACCTATCAAACTTATGCGGGCACGAATC
Organism: Candidatus Sumerlaeota bacterium; assembly: GCA_021772735.1. Classification (GTDB taxonomy): domain Bacteria; phylum Sumerlaeota; class Sumerlaeia; order MVZB01; family JAJFLK01; genus JAJFLK01. Next base: position 21,080 of record JAJFLK010000484.1, read on the forward strand.
CGCCGGACATGACTCCGGCCGCGCACGATTAGATGTGCGCGTGGCCTAAGTATCTGCCAAAATCACGCGCACAAAAAGAGACTAAATTTGACAAAAACACCATTCGATCAGGCGTCTAAGCACATAAAAATCAGTATGAAGAAAGCGCAATAATCCAGGTGGCAGGCGCGCATTTATGCCCGATACTCTCCCTTGCGTATTTTTCGGATTGTGGTTAGGCCAGGGGGGTCCGTAAATTTCTCTCTTACGGCTTGCATGATCTCCCTCGTGGTGGCTTCGTCGCGATAGTCGAGAACGAATTTCTCCAACCCAGGGAGTCTATCGACATCACGCGGACGCCCCTTCCCCTTGGGCTTGGGCGACCCCGCCTTCTTCTTCGCGGGTCGCTTGTCTCGGACTTCTTCATCGGTTCCGTAACGCGCAGGCCAGCCCGCCCGCGATAGGCTCGTCGCAAATGTAGCGTTCGTCTCCCGTGAAGCCCTTTTGCCTTTCCACCAAAAGTAGTGGTTGACAGCAAATTGTTTGTGAGATGGTCTTATTTCCGACTTGGAAAGGTCTACGCCTGTTAGCAACTTTATCTCTAAGAGAATCTGCTTTCCGCGAATCACACGTTGCCACTTTTCGAGCGATCTGTTTCCTTTTGATTTTGTTGCCTCTAGCTCCTTCGCATGTTTATCCCACGCGCGTTTTGAGGCTCCCTTTTCTCGCAAACGTTCGCGTATGGGCTCCTCGAACTTCGCCCCTGTGAGCGCAGCACGCTCCTTATCGGATTCGGCGTAGAATAATGCCGCGTCGATCGCAAGGATGCCCTCTTCAATGGGCCTCGGAATTCTCACGAATCGAGGCGGAACCTTGACCTCGGTCGCGAAAGTCGGCATCTGCTTGGGGGACCAGCGCTCGCCTCTGAATTCACACCTTGATATGCAAAGATAGAGTGGCATGTTGCGCCTCCTGGCTTGCGCGGATTTCTGGCATGTGAAGAGGCGGGGGCACCGCGCCAGAATGCGGCCGGCCGGGTCGCGAAATCCAACCGTTGCCCCAAATCGAATGTTAAACGATCAATCGCCGTGGAGCCAGTGTAAGCCCCCGATCCCGTCCGGTAGTTCAGGGCTCCAAAGCGTCCATCATCGCTGCGCTAAAAACCGCGATCTCCTCCGCTAGCCTGTTTGGCTCCGGGGGGGCTTTGCTTATTCGATTGATCCCCGACCCGCTCGGCGATATGTTTTCGGCTACATAAGTCGAAAGGAATTGTTCGATGGCCAGAGGCATGAAATTTTGCTTAATCCGTTGGCTGCCAGGCGCGTCGCATAGAAGCCCCTCATTTCTCCGCGTAAGTCGAGGGTCGGCGGGCGTAATATCCGAGGGCGCAATCAAAGGCTGATCACCTAATCTCGAACAAAAATCATGGCGATCTGATGAACATGTGCTGAATCGCTTCGGACTCGCTATTCTCGCTCCTTCCTATGAAAGACTTAGATATTCATCGCGTCTTTAAGCTGGTGGGCCAATACCTCGATTCCCTTTTCCGTCGATCCCGCCAGTTTGCCAGCCAACAGAGGTGAGTATTGAGTCACCTCTTCGCGGGAAAGCTCATGCCATACCGGGAGAATCACTTTTTGCTCTTCCGCATGCTCTCTTGCTACTAGCCCATCTAACTCATCCTGCGGCCATTCCTTCGCAAAGAATGAGTGGCTCAGCACGACGATCCCGTACCGCGACAATGACAGCCCCTTGTCGATCTTTCGGCGGAGGCCGTCTCCGATCGTCAATTCCCATTCATCGTACCAGACCTTCAGTCCGAGAGCCTTAAGCTCGATCGCAAGCGGTTTCACAATAGCCACTTTGTCCTCACTTGAGTGGCTGATGAAGACATCCCATTTCTTTTGCTGAGCCGACGAATTTATTTTTGGTTCGACTTTCCCTACGGTTTCTTCCCGTCCGTCCTTGGGATCAAAAGGGATCGCTGTTTTAATTGCACCGCTCGTGCATACATCTCTGCCCTTCTCTGACGGGCACCATTCGTCACCGTCCCTAAGAACAAGTCCATTCTCCTCTAGTTGTGAGAGCGCAATTTTCACATCTGCAAGCAGTGCGTCCAGTGAACCCGTTAACTGCGTTGATGTCAGATGACTCATCCTTCGATTGAGAAAGAGGAGAATACGCCGTTTTAGAATTTGGCGATCCACTCGGTCATCAATCCCCGTTTCCAGCAACTGGAAGTCATCGCCTTCCCAGGTGAGGAATCTATCCCATGTATCCGTGGCCAAAGAAACATCGCGCACGGGGCCGGTCTTCTTTCCTTTACGGAGTTCCCGCTTGAGGCGAGCGAATCCGATCGCGATCAACACTCGCTCAACAACCGAATCGGGTTTCTCGCGGAATGGACCGGATTGGCGGAGTGTTTCGCTTATCCAAGACTGAATGCTGACAGACGTAGTCTGTCCGGCTGATTCGTCTGGAAAAGCATAAAGAGCCACCAAATAACGTTCTGCTCCTTCGGGATGGGCACTGAGGGAGGAGGCCGCAACGCTGAAGGATGTCTTCTCGTCGATGTATATTTGGCCAGCGTCTTGCGGTCCTGGATTCATGTTGAGAGCCCTCTAAACCCCATACACCTTCAGCACTTCGTCGCCGTAATGGTTGATGACCTTGACCGCGATCTTGCCGCTTTCCGGTGAGGGGAAAGGCTGGCTAACGGTCGAGTAGAGCGCGGACCAGGCGGCCTCGTCGATCTCGGCTCTCAACGCCCGCTTCAGGTTGTCGTAGGGTTCGTCGCCGCCGCAGAAGTATGCGTGCCGCACGAAGAAGCTCTCGCCGTTGTAATCGGTATCGATAAACCAGCACGCAATGTCGTCCGTCGTACTGTTTCGGATTTGGCCGGTCGTCGGGTCGTAAACGTCGAGCCCCTTGATCTCGACCGTGATCGTCCCGCCCTTGTCCTTCTTGATCTCGATGTCCGGCTCGCCGAAGACCATGAACAGGTTGCCCGCGCCGGTCTTCTTGAGAAGTTGTTCGCCCGCCGCGCCCATCGAGAGGTCCGGGTTCATCTTCGCCAGGAGCACGGGCAGCTTCCCATACTTGCGTTCGGCCTCGGCGACGGCGAACCCACCCTCGCCCTTGCCCTCGGGCGTGAACTCGCGAGCGGTTTCGTCGGCGTGCGGATCGAACGCGAATCCCATGACAATGAGCATATCGAAGCCCGCGCCCTTGACTGCCTCCTTGGCCGCTTCCTTGACCTGCTCCGCGCCGACGGTCCCGTGCTCCGGGCCGATGCAGATCGCCACCCGGCGCGCATCTCCGCCCTTGTCCGTGAAGTGCCCCTCGGCCTGAATCCAAGTCCCGGCGAAAGGCTCGATCCGCTCGAATTTGAGTCGCTCGGCGCGGCGGGTGTTCTGGACACCAGCGGTCTTGAGGTTTTCGAGGATCATCCCCGTGAAGTCCTGATGCTTCTTCGCCTCTTCCTCGCTCACGTTTCCGTCCATGTTGAGGTCGGCGGCCAGCACGCGATGGGGCGAGAGGCTCTCGACCGTGAACGGACCCGATACGCGCACGGTCTTCTTGTCCTCGTAGGTCTTGTCATAGAGGAACTCGGTGCTCGCATTACGAGCGATCGAGGCGTCGATCTCGGCCTGACGATCACGTCGGAGCGTCCACCATTCGCTGACGGCCTCCGCTGCCGCCGAGCCTTTCTTGACGCCCTGCTTTTCGAGCTTCTTCCAAGCCTCGCGGGCGTCATCATCGGTCAGGTCATCCGATGGCAGGCGCGGGATTTCCCATTCCTCCCACTTCTGCTTGGCCGCATTGTTGAGCTGCCTTCGCAGCGCATCCAGCTTCTCCTGCCAACGCTCGTGGATTTCGTCGATCTCCTCATTGTTGGCGATCGCCTTGAGCGTGATATGCGGCACGCGCTCGTAGACGAAGCCCTTCCGGATGTCACCGCTCGTATCGTATACGGGTGGAACTTTGCCAGTGATCTCGGATTCTTTCTTGATACCGTCCTGAGAATCCGCGAGCAGGTGGTAGGGATACCGAGAGGCCATGAGCCGCGTTCGTGCGAGTGCGAGCGCAACGCGACTCGTATCAATTGTGATCCAGCGTCGCCCCCATTGCTCGGAAACGACGGCAGTCGTACCAGAGCCACAAGTGGGGTCGAGGACGAGATCGCCCGGATCTGTTACCATTAACAGGCAGCGTTCAATGACTTTACTGTTCGTTTGAACTGCATACAGCTTAGGATCACCAAATCCGGCGGTCGTCGTGTCGTCCCACAGGTTGCCAAACGGAAAAACGCTGAAGTCATCAAAGAATCGAACGTATCTGAGAGTTTTACCTAGGCCCATAAGTCGGTTCGCCCTATGAAGTCTACCCATCCCAAGGCGGTTCGTTTTCCAGCCACCTTTCTTTGGGTGGAACTCGCGACCTTCCAGCAGCACCGGGAATACTGTTGTTTGTCCCACCCTAGTTGTTTGGGATGTGAGATTATCAGCTCCGAAAATCCTACCGCCCGGCTGAGCTCCGGTCAGTTCATCTTCGGCGGCGATACGGCGTAAACCGAGTGGTTCTTGCACGCGGACATACGCATGCCCTCCCGCTCCACGGAGGATTTTCGGCTGGTAGAGTTGATTATACTTTGCCGATTCCTTGTGTTTCGAATACCACAGGAGGTGATTGGTGACGCTTGCGAGGAGATTCGTACCGATTGCAAAACTTCCTGCTCCAGTCGTCGTCTTGAAGGCGATTTGACCGGCAAAATTGTCATCGCCGAACACCTCATCCATCACCGCCCGGACCCGATGCACATTTTCATCTCCGATCTGGACAAAAATTGAGCCCGTATCGGTAAGTAAATCTCGCGAGATGACGAGACGATCGCGCAGATATGTAAGGTAAGAGTGGATGCCGAGCTTCCATGTGTCACGAAAGGCTCGAACTTGTTCAGGCTGGCGCGTGGTATCGTCGGCCTTTCCGTCCTTCACGTCTCGCTTGCGTGTCGAGACCTGCCAATTCGAGCCGAACTTTATCCCGTAGGGAGGGTCCATGAAGATCATCTGGACCTTGCCCTTGAGGCCCTCTTTCTCGGCGAGG
>JAJFLK010000485.1 GCA_021772735.1 Candidatus Sumerlaeota bacterium
CGGCGAGATCGTCTACGACGTGGAAAAGAAAACCGGGACGACGATGGATGAATTTCGAGCCAACAGCAGTCGCCTCGTGCGGATTGAAACCCAACAGGCCATCGATATTCTGATACCTCAATTCATCGATCAGCTTTTCGAGAAGTAACCCCCGCGATCGACTCCCGAATTTACTCAATGAGAATGGAGACGCACGCGTGAGCAGTTTTGACATCCACGGCCTTTCAGGCGGTCCGTTTCAGACGAACTCATACCTGGTCATTGACAAGGCCACGCACAAAGCCGCGCTGGTCGATCCGGGCTGGGACGCCGATCAACATTGGCCGCCGGTCATCGACGAGCACGGCGCGAAGCTCGAATCCATCATCTTAACGCACGGCCATATCGATCACGTCAGCGGAGTCGCGGCGATCCTGCGCGCATATCCCGGCCTGCCGGTTTATATCCACCGCGATGACGAGATGATGCTGTCGTTCTCCAAGGCCGGCGAGATGTTCGGTCTGCCCTTCGAGGTGAGCGAGGCGACCGACTATTTTGAAGAAGGCAAGACATTCAGCGTCGGCGAGACGACGTTCGAGATCTTCCATACGCCCGGCCATTCGCCGGGCCATATCGTTCTGCTTTGCGGCAGCCACCTGATCGCCGGGGACGTGATTTTCCAAGGCAGCATCGGGCGGACCGATCTGCCCGGCGGCAGCTATCCGGTCCTCGCCGATTCGATCCTGAACAAAGTCATGGCGCTCGACGACGAGGTCGTGATCTACCCGGGCCACGGGCCGGTGACGACGGTCGGCCGGGAGCGCAGCTCAAACCCTTTCGTCGTGCAGATGATCGCCGAAAAAAACTGAGGCGGCGCTCAGGCCGTTCGTTTCGGAGTGCTTAATCTAAATACGGTAATCGCCTTGTGCCTCCAGAGGACGGCGTAGAGAAGATCGCCATCGAGCGCCAGGGCCTTGCACTCGTCACCGAGCCAGAGTCGGAGGTCGAGTTTGGGCTCGCGCGGGTTGGCAAGGTCATAGAAATCGATATACCCATCGGCATTGCCCGCGACCAGATACTGATCTCTCCATACAGCGATGGTCTTGACGGCTGAGGTCGTCCAATCGGGCAAGAACAAATAGCTGATCAATTCGGGCCGCATCGGGTTTTGGAAATCGAAGATGGAAAATCCGCGCCGGCGATTCGCCGCGATGACCGTCTCTCCGGTCGTGACGACCGAATCCGTGAACGTTGCGGTCTGGATCTGCCGGACGAGCCGGGGCAGATCAGGATCACTCAGATCGACGACCTGCATGCCGCCGTCATAGCTATCAGCGGCCAGCAGCCAGTGCGGCGCCAGGAAAGCGCTGGCGCGGGTGTAATCGGGGTGCCCTGAAATCGGCGTGACCGGCGAGGACGCGTCGAAATCTTCGGGAAGCCAGACGAGCCCGGAGTGGCCGGCGCAAAGCCAGAACTTATCCCCGGCCCTCAGAGCAGAGACCGCCTGCATGGTGGGATTGCCCGGGAGACGCCGGCTCCACTCCAGCTTGGGGTGAAGCGGGTCGGCGCTGTCGTAAATCGAGAAGCCCAGCAGGCGATCGGCAACCAGCAGTTTATCCCCCATCGGAAGCACGCCGAGAATGGTGCGGCCCTCGGGGTCGTCGTCATATCGCAGCCCGTGCGTCAACTCAGTGACGATGGGCCGGGCCGGATCGCTGACGTCGAGCGTCGCCATGCCGTTGGTTCCGCCCGGGGCGTAGAGAACATCGCCCGACGCGACCAATTGAACGGGAGCGAACCCGAGCTGGATCTCGCCGATGGGCTCGGCGTGGACGATGGGATTGCGCGAGGCGACCGGATGCACGCGAGCGATCTTGCGCAGTCCCCCCGAAGGATATTCGGCGACGGCCGGCCAGCCGCTCCACGCGAGGCACACCAGCGCGGCCCCAAGCAAGGCGGCGCCAAAGGGGCGTGAACGAATCAAATCGGCAAGGCTCATGGGCGTCAGTGTATCCGACATCAGCCCGAATCGCACGAATTCTTGATTTCGAGTGCGGCGCGGGTCGTCTATGATCGCGGAATGAACGAGGAGATTCCCGGTTTCTTTTCAAAGCTGGCCGAGCGCTGCGAGAGCGCCAATACGAGCCTGTGCATCGGTCTTGACCCGGACCCCCGGAGGATTCCGCCCAAGCTCGGCTCGGGGCCCGAGGGGATCTACCGCTTCTGCGCGGATATCATCGAGGCGACTTCGGAGTTCGCGGCGGCATATAAACCGAACCTCGCGTTCTTCGAAGCGATCGGCGTCGAGGGATGGCAGGTCCTCGCCCAGGTGCTCGAATCGATCGATCCGGCCATCCCGATTATCATTGACGCCAAGCGCGGGGATATCGGGCCGGCGGCTCGTCATTACGCCCGGGCACTGTTTGAGAAGCTCAAGGCCGATGCCGTGACGGTCAATCCGCTTTTCGGGTTCGATAGCATCGAGCCGTTCCTCGAATACGAGAACCGTGGGGTCTATATCGTCTGCATGACGACGAACACCGGCGCGGCGGATTTCGAGATTCCGAATGAGCTGTATGTGCGCATCGCCACGAAGGCCCGCGAATGGAACACGGCGGGAAACATCGGCCTGGACGCCGGGGCGAGCAAACCGAAGATGCTCGGGAAGATTCGCACCGCATCGAAGAACCTGCCGATCCTGCTGCCGCGCCTCGGCGGACAGGGCGACGATCTCCAGGACCTGATGCGCTCGTCGAGCGACCTCCCCCGCCACCACCTGATTTTCACCGTCTCGCGCTCGATCCTGTTTGCGTCCAAAGCCGACGACTACGGCCACGCCGCCCGCAAAACCGCCCGCTACTACCGCGATAAGATCAACCGCGCGCTCGAAGCCACGAAGCATGATTGAGGCGGGGGGGCAGAAATTGTGGAATCCGCGACGAAACTTGTCGCCGAAATCTCCCGAAACCCTGAAAGCCGCGAGAGTTAGATGAGCAGCGAACCGAAATCCTCCCCACCTGCAACAACAGCCGGGACAGACCGAACGGAACCAGATGATGTGAAGATCGGTATGACGCTCGTCTTCGCCGTATGTTGGGGTATCGCGCTCGCGATCATAATTCTCATCAGACTGCTTGCCGACGAATCAACGTCCGCTGCTGACATGGCGCTCGCATTTTTACCGTTGATCATTTTGACCTATATTAAGGTCATGCTATTTCAATTGAGTCTCGATCTGGCGGTTAACGGCCTCTCCTTTCGCCAAGGATCATATGCACGCCTCGCCGCGTGGAATCTGGGCCATGCAGCGATTGTTGGAGCCGCGATGTTTGCATCGGACATATTGGCCCAACTCACTTTATTCAAATTTCTCGATTCTTCGCTTGGGACCGAAGTTCTTGGGCTTTTTTCGGTCACGGCCCAAATAATTATAGTATGTATTGTGATCCCTCTGTCCTCGCTGTGCTTACTCGCAGTTGTTCTGCGCGCAATTGTGCCGCGCGAGATCGAAGCGGAGGAATAGAATGGGTGCGAATTTCATGGCCACCAAACTACTGTTTTCTCGGGTCGCAAATTAAAGTACGCCCCTCACACCCAGCGTGCCCGCATCGGCAATCGCAGGGGCGCGCCGGCCGGGCCGGAGGCACCCGGCGAATCCCCGGTTCCCGTAGCCCCCGGGGTGCCGACACCCCCTTCGATCATGAAGTGGTGGATGCGGTAGTGCATGTCGTATTCGCAGCGTTCCGAATCGGGCGGGCAGATCGTGATCGTCAGGCGGAATCGGCCCGTGCCCAGCGGCGGGTGGTCGAACCACAACCGGAAGCAGCCCGCCTCGCCGGGTTTGGGATACTGCAAAGCCGTCGCATCCTCCGTGCCGGCGCGATTGTACGCGAAGTTCGTTCCGTCCTCGAAGTCGATCATCACCGAGCAATCCAGGCCGGGGATCTCCTGGATGCACCGATACTCGATCTCGATGGCGAACGGGCTGCCCTGCGCGAAGCCGCGCCGCATCTCGCCGTGTTCGTCCACGAGGCGGATCTCTTTGATCAGGGCTTCGCCCGTGCCGAACCGCCCGGGGCGATCCACGAGGTGGCGGTCGTCATCGAGGATGCCCTCGGATTCGGAAAATTCGGATTCGATCAGATCGACCAAATATCGATGCGTGACCTCGCGCGAGGGGCCGATGTGCTGGATGCGTCCGGCTTTTAAGCAAACGAGGCGTTCGCAGATGCGCTCGGCGAACTCGAATTCGTGCGTGACGAAGATGATCGTGACGCCTGCGGCGTGCAGCTGCTCGATCGAGGCGAGGCAGCGCCGCTGGAACTGCATATCGCCGACCGAAAGAACTTCATCGACCAGCAGGATATCGGGCTCGCAGTGGATCGCGATGGCAAAGCCCAGGCGCATTTTCATGCCCGTCGAATAGAACTTGAGCTGCGTCGTGCGGAACGAATCCAGACCGGCGTAATCGAAAATGCTGTCGATCATCGAGTTCATCTCGGCTGCCGTGAGGCCATAGATCGCGCCCTGCAGGTGCGCGTTCTCCTCGCCGTTCAGGTCGCCGTGGAACCCGGCGCCCAGCTCGATCAGGCAGTGCACGCGCCCGCCGACTTCGACGCTGCCGCTGGTCGCCTCGGTGATCCCGGCGATGAGCTTCAAGATCGTGGATTTGCCCGAACCGTTGTGGCCGATGATCCCGATGGCCTCGCCGGGTTTGATATCGAGGTTGATCCCTTCCAAGGCCGCGGGGCCCGGCGGCGGCGGCGTGCCCGAGAGCATCCCGAACGCCGCTTCCTTGAGCGACCCCGGTCGCCACACGGCCGATCCGTATTTTTTCGCAACACCCGTCAGGCGGATCGCGCCCGGCGGCAGACTTCCAGGCGTGGATCGGGGGTCCGGTGCGCTACTGGATTCGTCAGGCCCGGCGGTTCTGAGCGTAGAGTTCATCGTTCTCTACAGCAGCTTCTCGTCGATGAGATTCGTCGTGAAATGACCCGAGAGAAATCGCTCGTTGGTCAGGATCTTGCGATGGAACGGGATCGTGGTCTTCACACCTTCGATCACGAATTCATCGAGCGCCCGGCGCGCGCGCGCGATGGCCTTATCGCGGTCCGGCGCGTGGACAATGAGCTTGGCGAGCATGGAATCGTAATCGGGCGGGACGACGTATTCGGCATAGATATGGGAATCGATGCGAATGCCGGGTCCGCCGGGGACGTGGAACGTCGTGATCTTGCCCGGCGAAGGCTGGAAATCGCGATCCGGGTCCTCGGCGTTGACGCGGAATTCGATTGCATGGCCTCTCAGTCTGACGTGCTTCTGCGCCAAGGGAACTTTCTCTCCGTCCGCCAGGCGGATCTGCTCACGGATGAGATCCAGGCCCGAGACCTCCTCGGTGACCGGATGCTCGACCTGGATGCGCGTATTCATCTCCATGAAGTAGAACTTGCGGCCGTCGAGCAGAAATTCGACCGTCCCCGCGCCGACGTATCCGACGGATTTTGCGGCTTTGACGGCCGTATCGCAAAGTTCGCGCCGCAGCTTATCGTCGAGCACGATGCAAGGCGATTCCTCGAGCAGCTTCTGGTGGCGGCGCTGAGTCGAGCAATCGCGCTCGCCCAGGTGGATGACGCCGCCTTTCTTGTCTCCCAGGATCTGCACCTCAACGTGCTTGGGGTTCATGATGTATTTTTCAACGTAGACGCCGCCATTGCCGAAAGCGGCTTCGGCCTCGGCCTGTGCCGAAGCGAACGAGCTGTTCAGCGAGACCTCGGTGTGCGCGATCCGCATCCCACGGCCGCCGCCGCCGGCCGAGGCCTTGATCATGACCGGGAAGCCGATCTTGTGCGCGACGTCGCGCGCGGCCTCAAGCGTTTCGACGATGCCCTCGCTGCCGGGAACGACCGGGATGCCCGCGCGCTTCATCGCCTTGCGCGCCTCGGCCTTGTCGCCCATCGTCCGGATCACCTTGCCGCTCGGTCCGATGAAAACGATCTTGCACTGCTCGCACAGATCGGCGAAATCGGCGTTCTCGGCAAGAAAGCCGTAACCGGGATGGATGGCGTCGGCATCGCTGATCTCGGCCGCGGAGAGGATTTGCGCGATGTTCAGGTAACTGCGGCCGCTGCGGGCAGGCCCGATGCAGATGTCTTCGTCGGCCCAGCGCACGTGCAGCGAATCGCGGTCGGCCTCGGAGTAGACCGCCACGGTGCGCAGACCCATCTCCCGGCAGGTGCGGATGATGCGTAGGGCGATTTCGCCCCGATTGGCGATGAGAATCTTGCGAAGGCTCATGGCTGGGGCGGACTCAGTCGGCTGGTACGATGCGATACAAGGGCTGGCCGAACTCGACGCTCTGGCCGTTCTCGATAAGAACTTCGATGATCTTGCCTCGTCGCTCGGCCTTGATCTCGTTCATGACCTTCATCGCTTCGACGATGCACAGGATCGTATCTTCGTCAAAATCGTCCCCGACCTCGATGAAGGCCGGGCTCTCGGGCGAGGGCGAGCGATAGTATGTGCCAACGATGGGGCTGTCGATCGTCACGGCGTCGCTTTCGGCCTCGCCAGCGCCCGCAGTGGCCGACTCGCCTTGCCCGGCGGCCTCGCCCGGGGCGACACCGGCTTGCGGCGCGGGAACGTATGCGACGTTCTGGATCTGACCCGGGCCGGGGCCCAGCACGAGCTTGACCTTTTCCTTGCCCGATTCGTATTGGAGCTCCGAGAGGCCGCGCTCCTTCATCAAATCGATCAATTCGTTGATGCGGTCCAGTTCCATGAATAAGCCTTGCGAAGGGTGTCCTGAGGTGCCCGAGACGACTGAATCGATTCTCGTAGCGATCCGGATCTGTCCGGGATTCAGGGCGTCGCGCGCGCGCCCGAATTTGAATCAGGTATCTTGGGAAGGCACCGGTGCGCTGTCAATGGCTTTGGGCCGTGCCGGCGCGCCCGGGGCGCATCTTGCTTCAGCTACGTAGTGGAGTAGAATGGGACGGGCCCAA
>JAJFLK010000486.1 GCA_021772735.1 Candidatus Sumerlaeota bacterium
GGATGCGACCGCGCGCGACGGCGGCGCGAACGGTCCCGCCGTGAAGCACGCCGGGCACGACGACGTCATCGACGTAACGGGTCGTGCCATCCAGTTTGCCGAGTCCATCAACGCGAGGAATGTCAGTGCCGACACTCATGAGGCGCTACCTTGCCGAAACTAGAATCACTCCGTTCGCCCGCCGATTCGAGCGTCGAACCCATCGCCGGATCGGAACGGACTTCGAGGCGAAGATTCTGCACGATCAGGGGCCCGCTTTCAAGAGGCCTCGTCGTTGCGCCTTCGGGTCGATATCGAGCGATCCATTCGGATCACATACGGCTCGAACCCGGCTGTATAATCGGGCTGAATAATCTGAGAAATAAATCGCGAACGATCGCGATCAAATGCTGCCGGGGCGACGCGCCTGGAGACGGCGTCAGGCGGCGAGCTCGTGCCGGGCCCGCCAACTGTGGCCGCAGCACTTGCAGCCCATCGCGATGGCGTGGGTGCGTGCGCCTCTTTGGATTGATCGCGCCCTGGCGTCGTTCGACGTTCCACAGCAGCGCAATTGAAGTCGGTCGCTCCCGCACTCCGGGCATCGCACGATGAGGTCTCGCGGCGCCGGGGAAGTCGTGATTGAGGATTGCATCTTGTCCGTGATTAGAGCAAGCGCAGTGCCACAAGGGCCCAATGCCTCCGATCAATTACCGCTTGAGTGGAGAAGGTCTATCTCTTTCAAAATCAGTAATGAACACTTGCGCCGATTGTGCCGGTGCCCGAGGCTGCGCTCGCCGGGTTTTGCCAGGGGCGCACCGGATCATCGTGCCAGGAGGACAAATGCGAAACGCATTGCACATGGATTCTCAGTGCAACGCAGCCTCATCGCTGAGCCAATCGGACGGCCCGGCGATCACCGGAGCCTCCAGGAAAAATCAATCCGCCTCGATCCTCAGGTCTCCAAAATAAGCGTATCCCGGCAAACTCGAAGGCCTGCGCGAATTCGGATATACCCAAAATACAGGCGCGTAGGCCACAGCCTCGGGCATGGCTGTTGTGACCTCGACGAACCGGACCCAGGACGTAGTTCGATTAAGCGGCGAATCGCTCACGACCAGGCTGTCGATCACGCCCCCGTCCGCATCCAGAAAATATGTCCTCAAGTTGACGGAATGATTATTCAGCTCCGCGCACCGCAGGAGCGCAGAATAATAGATGAGCCCGCCCTCGGGGATCGGCTGCGACGGCGCGACGAGAAGCAGCCCCGCCGAATCCGGCTCGATCCGGGCCGCAAATACTTCGTGCCCAAGTCCGATATCTTCGACGATCGACGGCGGGATTTCTCCGTCAAACGAGAACGTCCAGGCATCGGTAGTCCCCAGCGGTTTCACCGGACTCAATTGAACGAGGATCGGCTCTTCCCTGGGTGCGAGCATCCGTTGGTCGTTGAGATTGTGCCCTTCGGGTTGAGGCATGAAGGCAAGGGCTCGGACCTGGGCTGCCCGACGTTCCGCTTGCTTGGGTCGAACCCTGTTGAAGCCGCTCTTGGACATGAAGCGAACCGTCAGCTCGTGATCGCCGCGCTCCAGGTCGACCGAAACGACGCGAGCTTCCCAGACCGGGCTGGCTGAGGAATATGCCAGCAACCCGATCGGCGAATCGTCCACGCGAAGTTCCAGGATGATACCGCTGTTTCTGTAATCGCGAGAAAGGCACGTCAGGAGATATCGCCCGCCATGCTCGATGCTGAATTTGTAACTGGCAAAAGTGCCTCGTTGCAGGCTGAGGATCTCGGTGCCGCTCAGTCTCTCGGTCCGCACGAAGTCGTTGGGAAAAATGTTCGAGATCCTGGTGAGGTCGATCTCAATTTGATCGCCCGCATATCGGGGGAGAATTTCCATTCGCGCCCAGGTAACGGCTGAGCCGTTTGATGAAAACGCCAGCTTGCGCGCTCCGGGGCTCACGTCGACAAGCGCACTGAGGAAACGCTCGCCCTCCTTGTTTGCTCCGGGCCTGAGGCGCAGAGGCGTCTCGTCGATGCCGGCTGTCGCCGGTAGTGAACGCAGGGGTTCGCCATCGTGATAAAAGCGAACCTCGTAAATCATCGACGTCTCAAAAAGGAACTCCTCTTCAAACGAGGCGAATTGGGCGGCATCGGCCCTATTGACTCCCTCGGGCTCCTCACTCCCCTCGCTCTCCTCGTCCCACGGCGGGTTCCATCGAAAAATTCGCGGGGCCAGGACGTATCGCCCGCCCCAATTCCAATGGTAAGCCGTCAGGTCGTTGCCACGCTCGACAATCGAAATACTCGACGAGACATTCTCAAATCGCTCGTCCACCCACCGGACGGTTGACTCGGGGAAATCTCTTTGCCACCCGGCCAGGTACCAAAGGCCGGATTCGTCGTAGCAGAGGTTCTGAAGCTCGCCCAGGGTTAATGGCGCGCGCCGCAGGCTGAATTGAAGCCTTCGGACCGCGGTCGGCTCCAGCCCATACTTCTTTACGAAATGCCTGACCATCGGGATCTCGGCCTGCGTGGCATGAACCAGGGGCTCACCCGGTTCGTATTGCTCGGCGACTTGCCGCATGACGTGTTCCCAGCTTGCTCCCTGCTCCGAGGCCGCGCCCCAGGCGAGATACGCAAACTGCGGAAGCGAACACGAGACGAGGAGTCCGGCCACGCCCCAGGCCAAAGCCTGCCCCCACACAAAACGCCGACCTCCCCGCACCCGCTCCTCCTCAGAGCCATCTTCGCGAGCGCCTCGTGGCTCGGCCAGGCCGGCCAAGGCGTCGATTCCGCAGGCGATGCCAAGCCAGAACAGGAGGGTCAGATAGGAGAAATATCGAATGTGGAAAAAATGATCGGACTCCATATTCAGCACGAGCGCGAACGAGACCACGAAGGGGAAACAGAGCATCGCTCCGAAAAAGCGTGCCCGCCTGATAGCAGCAATCAAGCCGACAACATACAGAATCAAGGCGCCGAACGCGCCGAGCGTGGCCAGAGGCTCGGCGAGGGAAATCATCCGCGCGTTTTCGATCGCAGAGGGAATCGGGGATAGCTCGTAGAACGCCGGGCCCGTCCGGCGCAAATACATCCCGAAATAACTGGCCGAGAACTCGATATCCGGCGGGCTTTCGCCGAGGGTAAGACGATCAAAAAAGCTGAGAGAAAGAGCGCTGAGACGAGCGAGAACGCTTCCCCCCGCAATGAACGCAATAGCCAGAGCCAATGCCGCCGCCGAAGCGACCATAAGCGCGGCCCGCTTTGGCCAGGTGTTGAACCTGCGCCCCCCTGCCGGGAGCCATTGGTAGTATGAATCCTCGCTCAGCAAGATCGGGAGAAACAGGATCAGGAAGGAAGCGAAGAACAATCCAGAAAATGGATGGACGAAAAAGGCGGCAGCCGCGGCGAGACCGAATGCGACGATGTTGTGCGGGGCGCTGGTTATGACTAGCCGGGCGAGAAAACACAGCGCCACGAGGCACCAGAACATCAAATGCGAGTAGTATGTCGCGGTGATCGAATAATTTATGAAGTACGTCCCGACCGCGAGGAAGAGACTGAAAATAATTCCGGTCCGCGTGTTGAAAATCTTGCGCCCGACGAGGAACCCCATCGGCGCCAGAGCCGATCCGAAAATGATCGATGGCAACCGGAGCGCGAACTGGCCCTCGCCGAAAAGCAATGTCGAAAGCCGAACGGCCAATAAATGAACCGAGTGGGTGCTCGATATGATGCCGCCGATCGGACCGGTGGCGACGTTGAGAACGGAAACTTCATCCAACCAAAGACCGAGTCGGCTTGCGAGGACGACGCGAATTGCGAGAGCCATAACCGTGATCGCCCAGACCGGCCATGGAATGGGCAACTCGGGGGCGCTCGGGCCGGCCGCGTCGGACGCCAATGACATCTCAGGCGTTCGCGGAGGGAGTGGTTTTTTCGTTTTTTGCCGGTTCATGGATGGGAAGATTAACGCCCAGGGATCGGGCCGCATCAAGCCCGGTGCGCCCGGGGGCTCCCCGCTTTACACCCGAACTGCCCCGCGATTAGTCCGTTTCCGTATCCGATTCGGGGGCCGCGGATGCGGCGCCGAGCGTCAGCGGCGCGAATGAATAAAGCACGGCGCGCTCCAGCGCCTCGGTGCGCAGCGGAGAGATCTTTGCAAACTCCGGGTTCGTAACCATTGCGATGAAACTCGCGCGTGCGGGGAATTTGACCAGAACGATGGCGTCCCAATCCTGAGTCCCTTGCAGCCGGAACAAGCCGCGCCCGGCGAAAAGCACTTCGCCCCCCGCAGCGGAAACGTGCGGCTGCGCGAGCCCGCCGTACTTCATGTATCCCGCAAAACCGCCCTCGGGTTTGAATTTCAAAAGGTTGAGCAT
>JAJFLK010000487.1 GCA_021772735.1 Candidatus Sumerlaeota bacterium
ACGACGGTTCGGCCGACGCCACGGCCGAGATCGTGGAGCGCGCCGGCCAGATTCACTCCCAGATCATGCTCGTGCGCCACGAGCGCAATCGAGGCCTCGGCCCCGCGCTTCTGACTGGATACACCCGCGCCGTCGAGCTCGCGCCCGGACCCGGCACGCTCATCGTCAGCATGGATGCGGACCTGACGCACTCGCCCGCGCTGATCCCGGCTATGCGAGAGGCCGCCGACGCGGGCGCCGATCTTGTCATCGCCTCGCGTTTCCAGCCCGAGAGTCGCCAGGTCGGTCTGAGCCCGTTCCGTCACTTCCTATCCTGGGGCGCGCGCAATACGTTCCGAATCTTGTTGGGTATCCCCGGGGTTCTCGATTACACCTGCGGATTCCGCGCGATCCGGGCTTCTCTCGTCCAGGCCGGATTCGATCGCTTCGGCGCAGAGGGGCTCATCACGCGGCGCGGGTTTGCCTGCACGGATGAATTGCTGCTAAAATTGGCGCTCCTCGATCCCGTCATCCGCGAGGTTCCGTTCACATTGCGATATGATCTCAAACAGGGCGCGAGCAAGATCAACCTCGGCGTGACGATCGCCGAGACGTTCCGCCTGCTTTTCTGGGCCCGGCGCGAGATGAAAAAGTTCCCCCGGCCGTGAGACCTTCGCCAGCCGTGCCACAATTGAATTCGACCGACTTCCCCTCTCTGATGCGCGACAGGCGAGCGACGCCCGCCAAGCGTGTGCTACTCGCTGAGCGTGTGCCGCGAATCGTGTCGGCGTGGCCCATCGTTCTGGCGATCTCGATGGCCGGGCTCGCTCTGCTGACAGGATGCCGCCCGGGTGACGCTTCGGCTGATTCCAGCGATCCGGCCCGAGCCGGCAGCGAGGTGACTTCGCCGCAAGAGGCACAGCCCGTGCAGCCGCCGCGAGCGCGCAGAATCATTTCCCTGGCGCCCAGCATCACGGAAATCATCTACACTCTGGATGGGCAGGATGACCTCGTCGGGGTGACTCAATACTGCAAATTCCCGCCCGAGGCGCAGTCCAAACCAAAGGTCGGCGCACTGGTCAATCTCAGTTACGAACGGGTCCTGAGCCTTCAGCCCGACCTCGCGATCCATGTCCCCGCGCATCGTGAAGCCGCCCGGGGGCTCGCGCGCCTCGATATCGCGACGGTCGAAGTGCGCTCTGAGACGATCGAAGATCTCTATGAGGCGATTCGCGTGATCGGCGAGATTCTCGGAAAGTCTGAGAAAGCCAAGGTACTGGTCGGCGGCATGCGCGAAGATCTGGCTGAGATTCGCCGGGCCAACCTCACCCGCGCCGCCTCGGGGCCGCCGCCTCGGGTTCTGTTTATCGGCGGGCGCAATCCGGGGACGCTCCAGCAGATTTACGTCTGCGGCTCGGGAACGTTCATGAATGAGATCATCGAAGCCATCGGAGCGAAGAACGCAATCGGGCGGACCTCAATGCCCTGGCCGGTCGTCAATAAAGAGAAAATCCTTCAGCTCGATCCGGACATGATCCTCGACGGGTCGATGTATATCGATAGCGCGACGATGGAACCCGAGTTTCACATGCGGGCCTGGGAGCAGCTTGGGAGTCTCGCCGCAGTGCGCGAGGACAAGATCATCGCGCTGGCCGACGATCGCTTGACGGTCCCCGGCCCCGGCATGATCGAATCCGCCCGCCGTCTCTCGCGTATCATCTTCGGCTCCGAGGCCGCGCCGGGCGCCCCGCAATGAACCCACCGGATCAAGCCGCCGAAACTCTGCCCACGCCGCCCGCCGCGCCACACGCGTCGGCGCCGCCCTCGGCCCTGAGTCGCCTGCCCTGGCTGCTGGCGCTCACCGGCCTGATTCTGGTCATCGTTTTCTATCCGCTGCATCTGCGCGGCGATTGGCTCCGGCCGATCATCGAGGGATGGCAGGCGCGCGCGGAAACGTCAGGGGCTTTCGCCCTTATCGTCGAACAACTCGAACCCTGGCTGAGCTGGCTTCAGTCCCCCCTGATTTTCAAGGGCGCGCTGGCGGCCGCGTGCGCCATGGCCTTTGTCGTCGTCACGGTCGCCTGCGGATTGCTCGCGCCGAAGCAAACGCCTTCAGCGGGTTCGCCGCTGCGATTCGTCACGCTGCTTGCGTTCCTTGCCTGGGGCGTCGCCTCGGCGTTTTGGAGTCCGACTTCGGCGACATCATTCGAGGCCGTGATGTGGTGGCTTACGTTTGGTCTATTCGCTTTTATCCTCCTGCGCCGGGGCATCTCGGGCGAGGAATCGCTCCAGCTCGGCGTATTGCTGATGATCCTGGGGGCCGTCGTCTCGGCGATCAGCATTGCGCAGGCGACCGGCGCATTTAGCGGACGCATCTTCGATTTCCTCCTGCGATTCGAAGACCCGCGAAATCGCTATGGTTCGCTCATGGGCCACAATTCCGCCGTCGCAATATTTCTTCTGCTCACGCTGTTCCCCGCCCTGGGATTCGCCTTCGCCGGCGCGGGAAGGGCGGGACGCCTCATTGCCGCCGCCTACGCCATTGTTGCGATCTTCACGATATTTATCGTTCAGAGTCGGTCGATCTGGTTGATCTCGCTCGTGCTCGTTCCGGCATTCTGCATGGCGGGGGCGCGCGACCTCGACAGGCGTTTGAGCGGCCGCCTCGTCGCGGGCCTCGCGGCGGCCTTCGTCTTGATCCTCGCGACGCAGGCGGTCGATTCGCCGCGCAATCCCCTCTATATCGCCGATAATCCCATCCATAAGCGCCTCGCCGATCTCACGCCGACGCAGCTTCGCAAGGAGACCCGCCTTCGCGCCCTGGTCTGTTCGCGCTCGCTCGTCGAAGAAAATCCGTTGTTCGGCTCGGGCCTGTATTCTTTCCGTTACGTCTACCCAAAAGCTCAGGCCGATTACTTGGCGCTCCATCCCGATTCTCGCCTCGGTCGGACGCTCCTGCGCCTGCAGCGCGCGCACAACGACTACCTCCAAATTCTGGTCGAGCAGGGGCTGATCGGCTTGGCCCTGGCGCTGCTGCTCGCCGGGGAACTCATCAGGCGCGGCCTCGCGGCGCGCCGGGCGCGACGTGAACTCGGGGCCGCGTCGCATCACGATCGGCTCGTCCGGCTCGTTCATCTCGCGTTCGGATTCTCCGCGCTCGCTATGGCGTTGCATGCCGGGATCGATTTCCCTTTTCAGATCCCGCAAATCCTCGTCCCCTGGCTGCTTTGCCTCGCAGCCTTCGCGGCGCCCGAGGTTCCCGGGCCGGATTCAAAGATCAATGTCGCATCGCGACCTCTCGAATCTCCCGGACCTCTCGAACCGCCCGAATCATCAGACACGCAATCGGACCCCGCGCCGCGCGATTTTCGCATCGGCAACGTCGCTCGCCTTGTTCTGGCGACCTCGATCGTCAGTTCGATTCCTTTCGGGCTTTTTCCATACGTGCGCGCCGTTCAGGCCGATGTCGATTACCTTTTCGCCTCGTCGTATTACCAGACGATTCTTGACACGGGCCCCGACCTGCCGTTGCCCGCGCGCTCTCGCCTCGTCGAGGGATCGCTCATGCGCCTGAAAAGGGCCGTGCAAACTCGACCCGCCTTCGATATCGCCTGGTATTTGACAGCCGAAGTGCACCTGAATCGCGGCGGGCTTGCGCTGGCTCGCGAGTCGGCGCAAGCAAGGTCCGGGACTCCGGCCGATCCGGCGATGGGCTCGGTCCGCGCCATTGCGGCGAGCGATTACCGAGCAGGCGTCGCGGCGATCGAGCGCAGCCTCGCGACCCTGCAATTCAGCGGTCAGTATTACGTTCTTGCGATGTGTTATCGGGAACTGGCGCGCCTGGACGATCCGGCCGAGCAGGCCGGTTATCTGAAAGCCTATGAAGACGCTTTGGAGCGGACGCTGTATTTCACCCCGGGCGATGCATCCGCGCTGTATCTTCTTGCCGAATGGGAGGCTTCGCGTCCCCGGCCGAACTCGCGCAAGGTCGCGTATCTTCGCGGCGCTCTCCTCCGCGATCGCCCGGACCGGTTTTATAGATTCTACGAGGCCCCGGCGTACGCCCAGATCGAAGAGCGCAACTTCGACGCAGCCCGACGCAGCGCGGCGGCCCTTATTCAGACTGACGCGACGAATCCATCGTATTACAAGATCGCCATGAGCGCGTTTATGCTCGGAGCCCGGCCCGAGGATCGCCCCAAAGTCCTTGAAATCATCCGCGCCTTTCGCGCCTTGGAGGTCGGTCCCGATCAGCGCGATAACCATCCCATCCACAGTTCGTTCGGCCGGTTGTATGAAGCTCTGATCCTCGGTCACTGGGGGACCGCCCTTGGCGATCTGGATCGTCACGCGACGCACGACGTTCGAGGTCGCGCCCGCCTCCTGGCGGTTGAGGATATCGTCCGCCGCAAGGTCGGACGCCGGGGTCTTCCGACCAGATTCACCCGCCCCAAAGAATTGGAGAGCCAGGAGTGGCTCACGATCTGCGCCGAGGAAAAGGCCACCGTGCAGTTTCGATATTTTCTGGATTTCGCCGGAGCGGCCGAGGCCTTTGCCTCGCGCCTCGAGCTGTTCGACTCCGAGCCCCCGCCCGGGTTTTGGATCGATTACGCGCAGCTCGCAGCCCGCCTGGGCAATGCGGAGTTGCTGGAGCGATGCATCGACGGCCTGCGTGGATCCGACCCGACGAATCGTGCCCTGGGCCGGCTAGTGCAAATGGCGGCAGGGCTTGAAGCGGAACATGCCGAGACGGGAAATGGCGATTCGGGCGAGCTGGAGAAGTCCGCAGGGGCCGGAGAGACGAATGCCCCTTCCCAAGCCCCCATCCAATAGAATCGACGGAAGTGAGGCCAGGTTCCATGATCCGTCGACATCTCAGAGCGAATCTCTAAACTCTTTCCAAGTAGCGCAAAGGGGAAATTAGGGACGGCTACCTGATTCCTTTACGCACATTCGGCCAGCGTATGTCAGTCATGGGAATTGGCAACCATCCCTAATTTCCCCTAATTTTCTTCGTCCTGGATATTCTCAATTCTCTCGATCAATGCGGCGGTTCGGGCTGCGATCTCGGCCGTGGCTGGCGCGATGTTTTCGGCCCGCGTGGCGTGAACGATATCGCTCGAGCGCTGCCGAATCGCACGGTGCTTCTCCGTAATCTCACTCGGAAATTCTCCGGGGGCAATCGATCGCCGCAGCTCGCGTAGGCGCGCATCGAGCGCGTCTTTCTCGGTGAGCATGGAGACCAGCGAATCCGGCAGATTGGGCACGGAATCCAGCGCATGGCAATCGTTGCAGGTCTTCTTCCAGGAGAACGACGCCGGGCGCGAGCCCGCGCCGATATCGTGCGCACCGTGGCAGACCACACAGGTGACTTCGCGCGAGACGAGCGATTGGCCCTGATGTTTGCTCCCGACGAACGTCTCAACAGCCCGCTCGTGGCACCGGGCGCAACGGTCGATCATCATCGCGGAATCCAGACGACCGGCAAAATTGGCTTCGAGACTGTGCGCGAAATCGGGTTCGTCCTCATTCGCGTCGCCGCCGTGGCAATCGGCGCATGAAACCGCCGCAAGGGAATGCGCGCCCCTGACGTGATCGCGCGCGGGACGCCCCCAACGCCGCGAAAGCGTCTCATGGCAAGCCAAGCAACTTGACCGGTCTTCGGTCAATTCGCGCTCGGGCCATCGGATCTGATAATCGAGCGGGGCAAGGCTTCCCGTCCGGATCACGTAGACGGCGCTCCCGCTCTCGGCCGGCCTTATGCCCGAGCCCGATTCGCCGGATTCCGTATCCGAGGCGATGCCCGATTTGACGTTCGTCCCAATATCATCATCGGGCGGGCGCAGGCAGGCAGCGACACCAAAGACGAGCAGGGCTCCCATTGCGAGAGCCGCCGCGAGCAGCAGGAAGTAGCGTTGGTCATTGCTCTTCACTGGTCGATATTCGGACATGCTTTGACCACCAGGAATTAGATTACAATCTGCAGGCAGCGCATGCACGCAACCCAAATGTCACGAAAATGCCGAGATGCCGGTGACCTCGCGCGCGATGGCCAGCGTGTGGATATCGTGCGTGCCTTCGTAGGTCTTGACCGTCTCCAGGTTGCACATGTGGCGCATGACGGGATATTCGAGCGAGATGCCGTTCGCGCCCATCATCTCGCGCGCCATCCGTGCGATCTCCAGAGCCCAGTAGCAATTATTGCGCTTTGCGAGCGAGATGTGCGCCGGCGTGAGTCGGTCCTCGTCTTTGAGCCTCGCGAGCTGCATACATACCAACTGCCCCTTGGTGATCTCGCTGACCATCTCGGCCAGACGCGCCTGTTGGATCTGAAAACCGGCCAAGGGACGGCCGAACTGCGTGCGCT
Source organism: Candidatus Sumerlaeota bacterium (assembly GCA_021772735.1). GTDB lineage: Bacteria > Sumerlaeota > Sumerlaeia > MVZB01 > JAJFLK01 > JAJFLK01. Next base: position 6,347 of record JAJFLK010000487.1, read on the forward strand.
CTTTGGTGTAATTGAGCGCAGTCTCGTAGCAATCCATCGCCGCGCCGAGCACACCGAACGAAATTCCGAATCGCGCCTGGTTCAGGGTCTTGAGCGGACCTTTCAGCCCGGAGACGCCCGGCAGGCGGTTCTCGGCCGGAATCTTGCAATCGTTGAAATACAGCTCGGCGGTGCGCGAAGCCCGCAGAGAGAGCTTGTGCTTCTGCTCGGCGGTCGTGAAACCCGGCGTGTCTCTCTCAACGAGGAAGCCATTGATGACGCCATCGAGCTTGGCCCAGATGATGGCGACATCGGCAATCGAGCCGTTCGTGATCCCCATCTTGGAGCCGTTCAGGACGTATCCGCCGTCGGTCTCGGCCGCCGTCGTGACCATCCCGCCGGGGTCCGAGCCGTGATCGGGCTCGGTCAGGCCGAA
>JAJFLK010000488.1 GCA_021772735.1 Candidatus Sumerlaeota bacterium
GACGGGCTGCACCAAGCCGTTGAGGCCAAAGAGACCGTCAAGGTCGAATCCGAGACGCAGACGCTCGCCACGATCACGCTCCAGAATTATTTCCGCATGTATCGCAATCTGGCGGGCATGACCGGCACGGCCGTGAGCGAAGAAGGCGAGTTCGCGCACACTTACAAGATGGATGTGGCGGTCATCCCGACCCACCGCAAGATCCGTCGCGTCGATGACGACGACCTGATCTATAAATCCCAGCGCGAGAAATACAACGCGATCATCGAACACGTCAGGGAAGTGAACGAGAGCGGGATGCCGACGCTGATCGGGACGGTCTCAGTCGAGGTGAGCGAGAAACTCTCGCGCCTTCTTCAACGGGCGAAGATATCCCACAGCGTGCTCAACGCAAAGCAGCACGAACGCGAGGCCCAGATCGTCCGCGAGGCGGGCCTGTTGGGCGCGGTGACGATCGCGACGAACATGGCCGGCCGAGGCACGGACATCAAGCTGGGGCCGGGCGTCGTGCGCTGCCGCGCCGAAGGCTGGGATGGCAAGTGCTGCTTCGCGTGCCCGAAGATTGACGAGGGTGACCACGAAGTCGACGAAGACATGATGCCGTGCGGCCTGCACATCGTCGGGACGGAACGGCACGAGGCTCGGCGCATCGACCGTCAGCTCCGCGGCCGTTCCGGACGCCAGGGCGATCCCGGTTACTCGATTTTCTTCATCTCGCTCGAAGACGATCTTATGCGCAAGTTCGCCTCGGAGCGCATGGCGAACCTTATGAGCAAGGGTTTTGAGGAAGGCGAGGCGATGAAGCACGGCATCGCGACCCGCGCGATCGGCTCGGCCCAGAAAAAGATCGAAGACATCCACTTTGAGAATCGCAAGCGCACGCTCGAATATGACGACGTGATGAACAAGCAGCGCACCGCGATCTACGGCCTGCGCCGTCGCATCTTGCTCGGCGAGGAAGCTATTGAGGATATCCTGTTCGAGCTGGTCCTCGAAGCGCTTGCCGAAGAGTGGCCCACCTTCGCCGGCGAAAACCCCGAATCGCGCGACATTGCGGGGTTTTTCGATTGGATCAGGCGTCATGTCCCGATGATCGAGCTTGACGACCTTGAGAGCGCCTCGGCAGACGACCTCGACGCGTGGCTCGACCAGATCATGGAACGCGTTGGCGCGTCGTATCAGAAGAAGATCGAGTTCTTCGATCACGCCTTCGCCGCCGAACCCCGGGACGATACTCCGGAGGATACCCGGCCCGACGGCAGGAAGATCGTCGATATGCTTTCGCGCTCGGTCATGCTCCACGTGATCGATTCGAACTGGCGCGATCACCTGCTGAGCGTGGATGAAATGAAGGAAGGTATTCACTGGCAAGGCGTCGGGCAGCGCAACCCGTTGGACGAATACCGCAAGGAAGCAACGTATCTCTATATGGAACTCACGTATGAGATTCATAAACGCGTCTTCGAGCACGCTTTCCGCGCGACCCTCACGGCTGAACCAAGGCGGCGCACGACAGGAATCTCATATAAGAAAGCCGACGCGGCGGCCGAAGCCGAGCGCCAGGCCCAAGCCTCCCAGCGGGCGCAACAGGCCCAGCGGGCGGGGTCTTCAGACGTTGGGCCGGACGGCGCACCCATCCCGAAGGTCCCGCAGAAACAAGCGACGTACCGCCGGGACAAACCCAAGGTCGGCCCCAACGACCCGTGCCCATGCGGGAGCGGAAGAAAATTCAAGAAATGTCACGGCGCCCCAGGCGCCAAGAGCCGCGCGCCGGTAGCCTGAATCACGCCTCCCTGAATTACCCTTGGGCGGCGTTGACGATGGGCGTGATCGTGCCACCGCCCTCGCGCTCGGCACGCGGCGCGTCGCGCTTGGGATTTTCCGGATAGGCGATACGGTGATGGAAACGCGCTTTGAGCGTCCTCACGAACGATTCGCGCAGCATCGAGAGATCGCGCATCGTCAGGTCGCACTCGTCGAACTGGCCGTCCTCGAATCGATCTGTAATCGCTTTGCCCACGACTCGGCGCAGATCGTTCTCGTTCACCCTCGATGAGGTGAACGTCGAGGTCGTGATCGCTTCGATGGAATCCGAAAGCAACACGATGGCGGTCTCGATCGTCTGCGGCTTCGGGCCCGGATACCGGAAGTCGTCTTCGTGGACGACATCCGTCGTCTCGCTGCTTTCGTAGCGTTCCAGCGCCTCGCTGTAAAAATATCGAATCAGGCTCGTGCCATGATGCTGCGGGATGAAGTCGATAACCTTCTTTGGCAGGCCGTATTTCTTTGCGAGTTCGATGCCTTCCTTGACGTGGTTCTTGATGATCAAAACGCTCATGTAGGGCGAGACCCTGGAATGAACCTTTTTGTCATCAACGCTGACCTGATTCTCCGAGAAATATTTCGGCTTCAGCATCTTCCCGATGTCGTGAAAATAAGCGCCGGCTCGGACGAGAAGATAATTCGCGCCGATCGCCTCGGCTGCGGATTCGGCCAGCTTCATGACATTCAGGGTGTGCTGATACGTCCCGGGAGAGCGGTCCTCAAGCATGCGAAGCAGCTTGTTGCTCGGGCTGCACAATTCGAGCAGGCCGATATCCGTCACCACGCCGAACGCCCCTTCGAACATTCGAAGCATCAGGAACGTCACGCCCGATAGCACGAGCGGATAGAGGAACGCGACGAGCAGGAGAATCGGATCGAACTCGACCGGCAGGCGAAATAGCGCGAGCAGGAAAACCGCAGCCATATCGACGAGGCCGACTCGGAACCCGGCTTCGAGCACATCGCGCCGTTCGCGGATGGATCGGAGCGAGACGATCGCCGCGAACCCGCCAAACAGGGTGATGACCATGAACTCCATCCCCTGCCCTGTGGCGACGCCGAAGTTCAGCGTCGATACGAGCACGAGAATGTATCCCGCCGCCCGGCCGAGCAGCATGGTCGCCAGCATTCCGACCAGAGCCACCGGGAAAAGAACGGCGACGTACAGAGGCGAAAGCTCGAAATAAGCCGCGAGGAAATCCACGAAGCGACCCATCCCAAGCGCGATCAGGATCGGAAGGAAAACGATTGTCAGATCCGAAGGATTAAAGCCAATGTCCGACCGCATCCGGCCCAGATACATGGCCGTCGAGATGAATGCCAGAAGCGTGAGGATGATCACGCCTGCCATCTTGAGCGGATAGGCCTGCCGCTCGATCCCCGATACTCCGTCCAGAGCTGCGGCCTGGGCGGCGGATACCGATTCGCCCTCGCTGATAATCCTCTCGCCTGCTTCATAAGTTCGCAGACGCGGCGCCAGAGTTCGCAGAGCATGAGCGCGCCGCCTTGATGTTTCATCGCCGTCGAACCCGAGATTCGGGGAGATGCAGTCCATCAAGATCTTCGCGCCGATTTCGCGAGCGCGGGCGTCGCGAGGCTCGGGATAAAATCGGCGCAACTCCTCCGCGACATATCGCCGGGTAGCCTGAGGCCATGCGATCGGCTCGGGGATCGCGCTTCGCCCCGCGAAATCGATCGGCAGATTGTTCAGCGCGAGGACATTGAGGCGACGGTGCGCGTTGAACAGCCCGACATCGCCGACTATGAACTGTCCCCCGAGCGTCTGGCGGACGATATCGACCAGATAATCGATGAAGCGCGGGAGATTTGTGTTCTTGTAAAGGTAGTCGATATCTTCGTTCGAAAGCAGAACCTTGGCATCGCGGTAGATCTCGTCGCGAATCTCCTTTACATCCACGCCAGTCGCGGGATCCCCGGCCGCAAACGCACCGGAAACCGCCCGAAGGCTTTTCTGCGCCTCGCCGATCGCACCGGGCAGGAAGGTCCAAACCCGCTGATATGTCTCGCGCACGCGAGCTTCTTCGCGTCCCATCGCGTCGCGATCGACGACTTCGATACGAACCGGAGCGATAACGTCCGCGAGGCTCGTCTCGCCGATGGCGGGCTGGGGCTCAGGCGGACGGGGAGCCAGCGTCACCACCGCGAGCGCGATCCAGAACACACCGACCGCAGCGGCGCGCAATCCGTGACGACGCGTCTGCATCCAGACCACCAGCGGCGGAATTCCCGATGTTTTGGGCTTGTCTGATTTAGCTGCGATGTTTCCGGACCGACCTGGCCTTCCCTAACTATTGGCCTTCTTCTCGTAAGCCTCAACGATCTTGCGAACAAGCTCGTGGCGCACCACATCTTTGCCGGAGAATTCGACGACCTCAATCCCCTCGACGCTTCGGAACAGATCCATGGCGTGGGCCAGACCCGAGGGTTTGCCGTCCGGAAGGTCCACCTGAGTGATATCACCGGTGACGACGACCTTGCTCCCGTGGCCCATGCGAGTCAGGAACATTTTCATCTGTTCGATCGACGTATTCTGAGCTTCGTCGAGCACGATAAAACAGTTGTTCAGAGTGCGCCCGCGCATGTAAGCCAGCGGCGCGATCTCGATGGTTCCACCCTCGATCAATTCCCGCAATCTTTCCGGCTCGATCATCTCGTGCAACGCATCGTAGAGCGGCCTCACGTAGGGATCGTATTTCTGCGCGATATCGCCGGGCAGGAATCCCAGCCGTTCGCCGGCCTCGACCGCCGGACGCACCAGAATGATCCGGGCGACGCGGCCACTCATCAAGGCCTCGACGGCGGCGGCCATGGCCAGATAGGTCTTTCCTGTTCCGGCAGGGCCGATGCAGAAAATCACGTCCTCATCGTGCATGGACCGGATGTAATCGCGCTGGGCCGGGGTCAGCGGGAGAACCTTGCCCTTGCCATAGGGGACCTGGACGAATTCAGCGAGCAGCTCGCCGACCTTGGCGCCGGTGGTGCCTGCGGCGTCGCCTCCGATAATGTGCATGAGCTGATGGTCTGTCAGTGCAATACCATTTTCGCGCTGGGCCGCGAGGAGGCTGTCGATGATCCGATGCGCGGTTTCGACGTCATCGGGGGATCCGCTGATTCGCAATTCGGTTCCGCGCGGGATGACCCGCGCGTTCAACTTGCCTTGGATCTGCTTGAGTTTTCGATCCTGCTCACCACAAAAGGTAAGGAGTTCATCAGGTTCGAGGGTGATGACCTGCTGGACTTTGGTTGCCAATCCGTCTACCCTTTCGTGCCTCGGAATTTCGCCGTCTGGAGTTTGCGCCCGATGGCGCTGGTAACGCGCTCCGGCATCGGTGAGATCGTACCGGGTCGAAATTTTTGGTGTCAAGGTCATTCCCCGGCAACGCCGGGCTTCGGAGAAGACTCTATTCGCATGTCCCCGACCGAAACAGAAAATTCTGCGCGCGGATCAGGCTTCGATTCGTTTCGCCTGCTCGTCTATCCGCTTTTCTTTGCCTCCGGCATGGCTGGCCTCGTATACGAGGTCGTCTGGACGCGGATGCTGATCTATATCTTTGGCTCGGGGATTTATGCTGTCAGCGCCGTCCTTGCGGCCTTCATGGCCGGCCTCGCCTTGGGCTCCTGGGCTTTGGGCGGTGTGGCAGACCGCCTGCGCCACCCGATCCGGTTCTACGCCATCATCGAGTTTCTGATCGGTATCGCGGGGCTCATTCTCCCTCTGGCCATCGCGCGCATCGACGTCATCGACCGCTGGGTCTATGGAAGTTGGGGGCAGGATTTCGGCATTCTCACGGCATTCAGATTCGGTGTTACGTTCATCCTGCTATTGATCCCGACAACGCTCATGGGAGCCTCGATGCCCGTTCTCGCACGGGCCATGGTCCGCGATTCGCGCCATATCGGGGTTCACATCGGAGAACTTTACGCCATTAACACCGCCGGAGCCGTTGCAGGGACGTTCCTCTCGGGTTTCTACTTCATCGAGCTGTTTGGGGTAACGCAGACCGTCGTCGTCGCGGCGATCCTGAATTTCATCGCCGGCGGCGGAGCGCTAATCGTTTCCTATGCGGTCGATCGTCGCAGGGGGCCGGCCCCAGAGGCAAAAACTGAATCCTCACCCGCCCAAGCGGCGCCTCAGATCCAGGACGATCCCCAGAGATTCAAGCTCAGCCCGAATCAGATCTCGCTCGTTTACTTCGCGACGTTCATGAGCGGCGTCATATCGCTCGGCGTGCAGGTTATGTGGTTTCGCTCGCTTGTCTTCACGTTCGAGTTCCTCAAGAACACGACCTACGCCTTTTCGGCCATGTTGACGGTCTTCCTGATCGGCCTTTCGGTTGGCAGCGCGCTGATCGGCAGCGTCGTCGACCGTCACCGCAATCCAATGGCGCTCTACGGCATACTGCTCGCCCTGATCGGCGTCTCGATCGCATGGTCGGTCAACATGCTGCAATCCGGCGCGACGCTCGGGGTGCTCGGCACGCCTTTCAACCGCGAGACGCAGGAATTCATCTGGGGCCTGGCCGTTGGAAATATCATGTCGCAATCTGCTCTGGTGCTGGGCATACCGACGCTGCTAATGGGAATGGCCCTGCCGGTCGCCGCACGCGCCGTCGTCAACCCCGGCCGCGTCGGAGGAAATACCGGAAACCTGTTTGCCGTCAATACGTCCGGCGCGATCCTCGGTTCAGTTCTCGCCGCCTTCGTCATTGTGCCGGCCTTTGGACTGACGCGCGGATTATTCATCCTCGCCGCCGCCGACACGCTGGTCGGGATGACGCTTCTCTTCGCGGCGCCGGGTCCGAGAAAGACATTCTACGCCTTCGCGCCGGTGGCCGTGATCTTCTTTGCCGCCGCGCTTTTTGCCGTCCTGCCCGGAGGCGCACTTCAGCATCTGCGCAACGGCGATACGCTCGTCCATTACGAGGAGGGGCCCCTCGCCACGGTTGCCGTCGTCGAGGATGTCGCCGGATATCGGACCATCAACGTCGACGGCGTAGGCGTCGCCGGCACGGACCCCATGCTTCAGACGGATCAAAAGTCCCTCGCGCATCTGCCGATGTTTCTGGTCGAGGATCCCCGCGCAGCGCTGACCGTCGGATTCGGGAGCGGCGGGGCGTCGTATTCTTACACGCTTCACGATCGCCTCGAACAAGTCCACTGCGTCGAAATTTGCGCCGAAGTCCCGCGGGCGTCGGAGCACTTGACCGCCGCCAATCACGGCCTTCTCCAGAACCCCGACCCGAGATTCAAGCTGATCTACGATGATGCCCGGACCTATCTTCAGTATTGCGAACAAACCTACGACATCGTCGCCACCGATTGCACCGACCTGCGATACAAGTCAAACGCGAATCTGTACGATCTCGAATACTTCCAGTTCTGCCGTGAGAAGCTCCGGCCCGGCGGGGTGGTCGTCGTCTGGATGCCGCTCGGCGGACTATCGATCGAAATGTATAAGCTCGCTCTGCGCACGTTCTATCGAGCCTTCCCGACGATGGACGTCTTCTTCATGAATAACGAGCCGACGCATTACGTTTTGCTCATCGGCTGGCGTGACGAGAGAGAGATCGATTACAGCCGGTTCGCAGAAAGGCTCAAAGAGGAGGATGTCCGCGCAGATCTCGCCGAGATCCACCTGGACGACCCCGTCAAGCTCCTCGCACAATATATCACCGGCGGAGAGCAACTCGTCGAATACCTGGCGGGCGACGAGATCAACACAGAAAACCGTCCGCAGCTCGAATTCAAAGCGCCCAAGTACGGATACAACGACCGCCCGATCATCGACAATCTTGGATCGATGAGGCCGTTCAATGTTCCGATATCGAATTGGATCGAACCCGAAAGCATGCCGGACGGAGAATACGATCGGCTGCTGCGATATGAAGCCGCCATGCCTTATATCATCGAGGGTCACGGCCACTATCGTCAGATGAATATCGAACACTCCTTCTACGCCTACTCGAAGGCGCTCGAGCTTGCGCCCACAGATCGAAGCGTTGAATATCTGCTCGGATACAGGGAGCTCGTCGCGGGGGCAAACGAAAACCTTGCCTGGTCGTGGTGCATGCTGGGGCGCATCCGGCAATTGGATGGAGATCTACGAGCCGCGAAGGAGTTCTACAAGCGCGCGCAGAGAGCAGTGTTCGAGCGCGGACAACAAGATACAAGACTCGGAAAATTCGCTGAAATCAGCGCCAGGCTCTGGCTCCAGGAGATTCTCGCCGCAGAAGCCGCGGCAGCGACCGCAGATCAACCCGATGCTGATTCCGAGGCCGGTGCCGATGTCGGTGGCGAAACCCAGGCCAATACTGAAAACCCGGCCGCCACAACTGAACCGTAATATATTTCACTGCTTGCCGGGCCGTTAGCCTCAAGCCGTATCGTCGGCAGTGACCGTGCCGAGATCTTCGACGCTCAGGCCGTCCAGGGGCTGGGCCAGGATTCGCGACCTCGTCACGACGGCCATCGCCACGGCGCCGACCATGATCGCCGAGCCGACGAAAAACGGCAGGCGCAGATCGAGAACTCCCCACAGAGACATCGCCACGATCGGCCCCAGGATTCGCGCCAGCGATGACGCCGATTGCGTGACTCCCATCACATGCCCCTGCTTGTCGGGTGTGGTCGACTGCGAAACGACTGCGAGCAGCGCCGGAACGCTTATCCCCTGCCCGAAACACAGGATCGCCATCGCAATCAGGATACAAGTCAGGCTCGGCACGAGCGGGAAAACGAGCAGCGCCACCGCCTGGGCCAGAACTCCGATTATCACGAGCACCGTTTCGGGGATGAACTTCACCATCTTGCGCACGACGTATCCGTGCATGAAGGCCAGCAGGACTCCGATATAGATGAAGATTCCGTAGATGACATTGTAGACGTTCTCCGGGTCGATCCCCAGCGCGTCGGTCCGCTTGACATACAACCCCAGCGAGACCTCCATGTTCGCGAACGCGAGAGTGGAGAGAAAGAACACGGCAACCAGCGGACCCACGGTCTGATGCACCAGCGATCCGGCGAACTCGCGCACGGAGGCGAAGCGCTTGGCGTGCCCGGTCGCCTTTCCGCGCATCTCGGCCGGAAGTGATTCGGGCAACCTGAACATCGCCCATAGGAGGTTCGTTCCACAGATCGCCGCCGCAGTCAAGCCGGGCCAGGTCTGAGCCGCCACGCCGGGTGTAAACCACTCGCCCACCTTCGACATCCCAGCGCCGAAAACCGGGCCCAGCGCGAATCCCAGCCCGAAGGCCATCCCAATCAGGCCCATCGCGGAGGTCCGCTTTTCGGGCTCCGTCACGTCGGCGATATAAGCCTGCGCGGCGACGAGATTGGCGCCGCAGATGCCGGCGAAGATCCGGGCGAAGAGCAGCGTCTCATAATTGCGCGCCAGGCCGAACAAGGCGTAAGACGCCGTCGAGCCGAACAGGCTCAGCAGCAGGATCGGACGCCGACCGTGGCGGTCCGAGAGCCGTCCCCACATGGGAGCGAAAATCATCTGACATAGCGAGAACGAGGCCATCAACGCCCCGATCATCAGCTTGCCCGCCATGCCATCGGCCGCGACGTAGTTATCCGCGATCGGCGCCATCAGCGGCACGACGATTCCGAATCCCAGCAGATCGACAAAAATCGTGAAAAATATGACGATCCGTGGTGAACGCTTTTTCAATATTACTCCAATTCGTGACGCCGGGTCGTATTCCCGATTGTGGTCCGGGCCGTTATTTAAGTCCGATTCGACGACGCGGGGCGCTCACCTTTGCATGCGGCCCGGAGACTTGCACGGGTATTTTGTGGCCGACCCATCGCCCGGAATCGCTTGAGCCCCCAGGGCTCGGCTGATAGGCTGAGACCGCAAGCGGGTCTTGCCATTTGACGCCCTCCCGGCGGCGACCCAACGATCGCAGACCCTGAAAGGTGCATATCGCGCCTATGTTTCGAGAAGAACCCAACCCCCGCAAGAAGGCCCCGCGCACCGTCGCCGTGATCGAAACAGATCAGTGCACCGGCTGCGAGGTCTGCATTGATTT
>JAJFLK010000489.1 GCA_021772735.1 Candidatus Sumerlaeota bacterium
TGGCGTCACCGCCGCCGTCGGTAACGCCGACTCCAACCCCCACGCCAACTCCTACCCCGACACCGACTCCGCCCCCGACGCCCACACCCACGCCACAGGCAAGTGTCGGGGAGAGCTGGTCACAGTATCGCCAATTCTGAGCAATCTGAGTCCATGAGGAAGAAGCGCGACATATCTGGCACATCTGTTCCGTGCGCCGTTCCGTTCCGGTCCGCCCGCTTTGGAGGTTTTGATCTGGGTTGAAGATGCGAAACGCCCTCCGCCGTGGTTTGGCGAAGGGCGTTTGCGGTTTATCGTTCTCTTGGCCGCCCGGGTCGGCCGCGGGCGCACACTATCGTGAAGCAGCCTCAGCCGCCCATATTGACCTGGCGAACCAGTGTAAACGTCGAGCCCACGTTGCCGGGTGCGATGGGCAGACCTGCGGCCAGCGCCGCGTTGTAGTAGATATCGAGCGTGCCGTTTCCGCTCCAGGATCCCTCTGTGACAACGCTGCCGTAGACGCCCGCGTTACCCCCCATGCTCATTCCCCCCGCGATGTAAAGCAAGCCATCGAGGAAGATCTTGGAGAGCGATTCGGTGCCGCCGTATGGATCATCGGCGCTCAACGCCGGCGGACTCCCCACGCCCGTTTGGGCGAAATGGGCGTTGACGTAGTACACACCTTTCATCCCCGATGAATTTCCGGAGTTTGTGACCGTGGCGAGATTCGATCCATCGGCCGCCGGCGGGTTCCCATCAATCGTGTCGATGAATACAAAATCGTAGGGGTCGGTCGGGCCGTGTCCGGTTGCGAATTCAGTTCCGAAGTCCACCTGCGTTCCGTTGAGAAATATATTCCCCGATGAGTCGGTGGTGTAATACCGGCCATTGGAGATCGCCTGGTTCTTAAACGCCTGGTATTCCGAGGCGAAATCCGGCCATTGGAGCGTGCCCGAGGCGATGAACTGCTCGAAAATGCCGTCCCATTCATCGATTCCCGGAAGCGGAAGAGCGGGATTGACATCGGGATTGCCACCGCTCGTTTGCCAGTTGTTCGGGAAATCGATCGTTCCCTCGGTCCGGTAAACCACATCGGCGTCAGATTGGGCGTATCCCATCTGACTCTTATTGAGCATGCTAAAGTCGTCTTTGGACCATGCTTCGCCCCAATGAATCTTGGCGTTGCCGTTCGCGCCGGCAGCGGCAAGACTGATCAGCGCCGCCGGCACGGCGATGTTCGGATTCGAGATGATCGTGTTCACTTTGACGAACGCCAGAACGGTGCGCTGGAGGCCGTCGGGGCTTTCTCCGACGCTCCGAATGATGAAGTCGTAATCGGCCGGAGCCAAGACGCCTGCGGGCGGGATCGACAGGAGTTGGATTTGGTTGATCTGGCTGACCTGATAATTATAGGTCGAATCGAAATCACCCGCGCCCATGCTCGCGAGCATGCTTTCGTCCATCGTGTATCCGCCGGAGCCGATCGCGGAGATCAGATTTGTGAACTGCGAGTTGTAGTCCGCAGACGCGCTGCCTGAAGTGGCGAACATGTTCGAATCGGCCGTGTAGTCGGCCGGGTAGTTCGCCCAATGCAGGACTTGGGCGACACCGCCTTCAGCGGCGTAAAAGGCCCGAGCCAGCTCGCGACGCCGCTTGTTGATCCGCTGATGATCCAACAATGTTTGAACCATGAGCAGGGACGCGAGCGACGAGATCGCGAGCAGAACAAGCGCAATCGCGCCGATCGAGCCGCGCAGCCTGGTCATCCGGGAGTGAGTTCGTATCGTGTTCATGTTTCTTATCCTTTTTGTCCCTTGAAGTTGCGATGCATTGCGGGCTCCCGGCCGAGGGCTTACGGCGTATTCCGAAGATAGACCAGCGTTTCTCCATCCTGGGTGTCGACATCCCCTCCGTATGTGTTCACCGAAGAGGTCTTGACGCGGATTCGAACGAGCTCGGCCGCTTCGACTTCAAATAGAACGTCGACCGGGCCGGTGAGGATCGCGGCGGCGGATGTCCCGTCGCCCGTATCGGCGTCGTAGAAAAGCGTTTCATCGCCCGCGTTGAAGAAGAAAGTGCTCCCGCCGCCGCCATTCGTCGGGTCGATGAAATCGATGCGGTGATAGCCGGCCAGCTCGCCCTGTTCGGTTTCGCCTTCTTCAGGCGGCTCGTAAACAGCATCAAACTCCGCGACCGAACCGATTTCGGCGTTGGCCAGCGTGTAGCGGATCTGATCGATCGCCCGCATGCGTGAACTCCGGGTCCGGGTCTGGCCGTAAACCGTCTTGATCGCGCGCCCGCTGGTCCACATCAGAGCCGCCACCGCGCCCATCACCATCGAGGAAACCACCGAAGCGATCATCAGTTCGAGCAGAGTGGCTCCGCGCCTGGCCTTTAGGTTTGTTTTGCGTCTTATAAACATTGTCGTATCCCCTCGCTGTCCTGCTCGTCCATTCTTCAGATTTGCGTTCCCGATGTTTGCCGGATCGTCATGGCGCGATGTACGTCATGACTGATTCCCGCATCGTCCTGCCGGCCAGGCGGCCGCGCGGGTTCCACGTCAGTGTGACTTCGACCTCAACCCGGACTGCCGGATTCGGCGCGGAGACGATCACGTTCCCCGCCGTATCCTGGGCCCGCACGATCATCGTTCCATTGGTGTCATCGGTCGTGTCGTCCGGCGTGCCGTTGTCCCAGACCGTGACGGCGCTGCCAGACGAGACGTATGTGTAAAGATTGCTCTGCACTTGTTCCAATTGCTCGCAGACGATCTGATGCGCCCGGGCCCGCTCTTGCTCTAGATCGTTTTGGACCCGAGCAAAAGTGAGCGAGGTCATCGTCGCGATAAAACCGATCGAAACGATGACCATCGCG
>JAJFLK010000490.1 GCA_021772735.1 Candidatus Sumerlaeota bacterium
GCTTGAAACAGCGCTGGTCCGAGAGAAAACAATCCGCATGACCCCCCGCATCGAGCATTCGCCGCTCGTTTGGCGAGACCTGGAGCAAATCGCCGATCACATAGCCCGGGACAGCCTTGACGCGACGCTTCACTTCTACGACGCTGCACAATCTGCGTTTAATGAGCTTGCCCAAATGCCCCTCATGGGCGCACCCCGCACGTTTGTGAATAGCCGCCTTGAAGGCGTGCGCATGTGGCCCATTCCGCAATTTGAAAACTGGCTCATCTTCTATCGGCCCACGGACAATGGAATAGAAGTCATCCGGGTCGTTCACGCCGCACGTGACATTCGAGCGCTCTTTGGCGAAACGAAATAGGGGACAAGGGGTCTGGCACGCGAGATGTATGATTTGTCTGCGGCCCGAGGAGGATGAACCACGAAAAGGACAATGATCGCGTTGTGTCCGTCGTGGTTTTCTCTCTTTCACCACGGCGGCACAAAGGGCACAACGATTCGCCGGCCTTATGTCGAGATCATCCCATGCTCATCTTTGTCGTCGCACTCCCGGCTGAGGCGCGGCCGATCGTCGATCGGTTCGCGATGAAGCAGGTCGCACGCGAGGGAGCCCTGCGCGTTTACGGTGTCGCAGATGGCGAGCCCGATATTTCCGGGCCCGATCCGATCAACCTTGTTGTCTCGGGCGTGGGCAGGGCGGCGGCGGCGCGGGCCGTCGACTTTGCCGATGGTTATTTCAAAGGCTCCGCAGCGCCGGCGTGGCTCAATGTCGGCGTCTGTGGTCATCGCGATCGCGAAGTCGGCTCGGCGTGGCTTACGTCGAGTATTGAAGACGGGGATAGCGGCAGGCGTTGGTATCCTCATCCGATCAAAGTCGAGGGTCTCGCCCGGCATGAGCTACGGACGGTCGATCGGCCCGAGAGCGACTACCCCGACGGCTCGCTCTACGACATGGAAGCCTCCGGGTTTTGCGAGGCCGCCCTGTGCGCCTCGTCGGTCGAGCTGGTTCAGTGCGTCAAGATCGTTTCGGACAACCTCGTCGAGCCGGCCGAATCGGTTAACGCAAAGAAGGTCACCAGACTGATCGAGGGCCGGATCGAAGAGATAACCGCAGCCGCGGCGCAACTGATCGACATGGCCGCTGAGGCCGGGCGGTCGCGCGCAAAGCCGGAGTTGCTCGATCGGATTCTCGGCCATTGGCATTTCACGCAGACCGAGCGTCATCAGGTCGAGCGAGCGCTACGTCGCCTCGCGGCGCTGGGCGATCCGGGGCCAAACGGCATCGGCAACCTGCTCGACCGCGCCGCCAAACACGAGCGCGGCAGCAAACTGCTCGCAGACCTGCGCGATCACGTTGAAAGCCTCGCGCTCGAATCGGGCCTAGGCGATTCCGCGCCCGATTCCGAATTCGATTCCCAATCTGAATCTGAACCCGACCCCTCGCCCCAACCAACAGAGATAAACCGAACGTCACCATGATCGATACGATTTACGTCGAGAGCGAGATCGCCGGGCACCCGCGCAGCAGGGAGATTCGCGCGCGCTTCGGCCGCGCGGACTGGATTGAGATCGAACGGTATGGAGAGATTTTCAATCGGCGCAACCAGGACTTCAGACTCCAGAAGCGAAACCCGGCGCTGATCCTCGCGCGCAAACATGGCCGCCGGGTCCTCCCCGCACCCGATGGATACGGCATCGGCGGCGAGCACAACTTCTACTTCTCGCACATGCTGAACTGCCTCTACGACTGCCGATACTGCTTCCTGCAGGGGATGTTTCAATCGGCCAATTACCTGCTGTTCGTCAATTACGAGGACTTCGAGGCCGAGCTGCGCGAGACCGCCGCGCGGACGCCGGGCGAGAGCGTCCATTTCTTCTCCGGTTACGATTGCGACAGCCTGGCCCTGGAATCCGTCACGGGATTCGCCGAGGCGTTCATCCCTTTGATAGAGAGCATCCCGAACGCATGGCTCGAGTTGCGCACCAAATCCCTTAACACACGCGCTCTGGAAGATCGCGAACCGATGCCGCGGTGCGTCGTGGCGTTCAGTATGACGCCCGAGCCCATCTCGCTCGCGCTCGAACACGGAGTCCCGCCGCTGGAGCGACGCATCGAAGCGGCCGCGCGCCTGCAACACCAAGGCTGGCCGGTCGGCCTGCGATTCGATCCGCTGGTTTACACTCCGGATTTCAAGAAGCAGTATCGGGGGTTGTTCGATCAGGTCTTCGCGCAGCTCGATCCCTCGACGATTCATTCGGTAAGCTATGGGCCGTTCCGCCTGCCGCGCGAGATGTTCAAGACAATGACGCGGCTTTATCCCGAGGAGCGCCTTTTCGCGGGGCCTCTGCACGAGCGCGACGCAATGATCTCGTATCAGGCTGAGCTCGAAGAGATGATGATCGACTTCTGTGGCGAGGCGTTGGCGAGCCGGGTGCCGGCCCTTGCGCTCTTCCCCTGCCGATTCTGAGCCGGGCGAGCGAGAGGATACATCGGATGGAAAAAAAAGCGATCGTCACCGGAGCAAGCCGAGGTATTGGCGAGGCGATCAGCAGAGCTTTGATCGATGAGGGCTGGCGGGTCATCGGTCTGGCCAGAGATTTCTCCAAGTCATCGATCCGTGACGAACGATTCGAGCCGGTCCAAATTGATCTCGGCAATCTCAAGAGCCTGCCCGCGCACCTCAAGCAATTGAGCAGTGACCACGCCGACCTCGACGCGCTCGTCTGCAACGCCGCCCGTCTGGAGTTCGGAGGCCTCGAAGAATTCGGTTTCGAGGCGATCCGCGCCTCGATCGATATGAATCTGACGAGCCACATTTATATGGCCCGGGCGTTCGTCCCCCTAATAAAAGCCCGAGGCGAAGGCGATGTCGCTCTCATGGGCTCCGAGGCCGCGCTGCGCGGGAGCGCGAAAGGGACGCTCTATTGCGCGGCCAAATTCGGCCTGCGTGGTTTCGCCCAGGCGCTGCGTGAGGAATGCGCATCGGGCGGCGTACGCGTGACCGTCATCAACCCCGGAATGGTCAGGACGGGAGCCTTCGACGCTCTGGGTTTCGAGCCGGGCGAAGAGCCGGAGAACGCGATCGAACCGGCCGATGTGGCCGAGGCGGTCAAGATGGTGCTTGCAGCCCGACGCGGAACGAACTTCGACGAGATCAATCTCTCGCCGCTCAAGAAAGTCGTGCGCTTTAAGAAAAACAAATGACCGCGAGCGGGCGCCGCGCGAATGCCTGCCGACCAACGCGTATCAACGCGATCCGCTCGCTGTGCCAAATTCTCTGGTGCATCGCTCGGTCTGGTTCTCCCAGGCGACTGCTTCTTGCTCGCGACCGCGCTTGCGTGCGCCCGCCGCCAGGATCGCAAGCTTCTCGATCAGCGTCGCGAGCGCCGCATCCCGATCGCCATCTTTCAGCTCGCCCGAAGCGAGAATCTTCTCCAATGCCTGCACGCGAAACCGATCCATCCCCCAGTGGCGCGCGGAAAGCTGATCGGAATGACCGCCGTGCTTGATCGTGAGCTTCTCTTCAATGAACGCGACCGGATATCGAGCCGTCACGCGCAGCCATAGATCGTAGTCCTCGCACGCCGGCAGCGTCTCATCGAACATCCCAATCTCATCGAGCAACGCCCGCCGGATGATCACCGACGAAGGCGAGATCACGCACAAAGGCAGGCATTGGCGAAAGATCCGGCCGCCATATTTGCGATGCTTCTTCATCGGGTTCACGCGACGGCCGTTGCGAATCCAAATTTCATCGGTATGGCACAATAGGATGTCTGGATCGACCGCGATGATTTCCGATTGGCGCTTGAGTTTCTCCTTCGTCCATTCGTCATCCGAATCGAGCAGCGCGATCCACTCGCCCGAGGCGGCGGCGATCCCCCGATTGCGCGCGCCGCTGACACCCTGATTGGCCTGACGGATCAGACGGACCTGCGGGTACCGACTCTCGATCATCGCGGTCGTGGCGTCAGTCGAGCCGTCGTCCACGACGATGATCTCCTCGGGAGGGCGCGTCTGCGCGAGTATTGAATCCAGCGCGCGGCCGAGTGTCTCACTTCGATTAAGAGTCGGGATGATTGCCGAAACGGTCGCCATGGCGTAGATATCCTAAGGCACAACGGATGCGCAAAGCCAGAGGCCAGGCCCACGCCAAACTTGCCGCAGTGCGAGCCAGAATCGCGCCACGCCAAAGGCCGCCGTCGATGAAAATCCTCCTGACCGGAGCGACAGGATTGATTGGAATCGCGCTGCAAGCGCGCCTCGTAGCCGCGGGGCACCAGATTATCACTCTGGTGCGATCTCGCCAAACCGAGGACGAGAATTCGATTTTCTGGGCGCCCCACGATGATCGGTCTGAGATCGGCCGGTCTGAATCTGCCGCCTCCGACGCAGACCGTATCGACGCCGCGCGGCTCGAAGCGACCGGGCTCGAAGGCGTCGGCGCGGTCGTCCATCTGGCGGGCGAAAACATCGCGAACGGTCGATGGAACGAGGCACATAAACGGCGCATCCTCGATTCGCGCGTCGAGGGCACAGGCCTTCTGGCGCGGACTCTCGCGCGATTGAGCAACCCGCCCGCCGTGCTCGTCTCGGCGTCCGCCATCGGAATCTATGGCGATCGCGGCGATAAAATCGTGGACGAAGGCTCAGAGCGCGGTGCCGACTTCCTGGCCAATGTCTGCGCTCGATGGGAAGCCGCCGCCCAGCCCGCGCGCGCCGCCGGCATTCGAGTCGTCCATCCGCGTTTCGGCGTCGTGCTGAGCCGCGAAGGGGGCGCGCTGCTCAAGATGCTGAC
>JAJFLK010000050.1 GCA_021772735.1 Candidatus Sumerlaeota bacterium
CTGGGCTCCGCTGGGAGGTCACCAGACGAGTCTCGTCACCTCGGAATTGACTCGTCGCAGGTAAGGTTCGAGAATCTGCGGGCCGGCCAATACAACCTTGTCCTCCATGCAGGCTCCTCTCCTTCCGGAGAGACTTTTCAAGTCGCAGCCTCCCTTGTCACCATAACCGAAGGCGAGGATGCGACGGTCAGGCTCCCCGATGGTCCTGCGGCGTCGCTGCGCGGCCGTTTAACAGTGGGCGGGCAGGCCGTCAGGAGCGGATCGCTCGCCCTGTCCAGACGTTTGCATGGCCGGCTCACGGACATCACAGCCAGACTGAAAATGAACGGCCAATATTCGTTCCGATACGTTCAGCCGGGCTCGTACACGGCTTCGATCAAAAAGAAGGGATCGGCCCAGTATTCCTCATCTCCCCACCAAATCGACATCTACGTTCCTCCGGGCGATAACGTGCGCGATTTTGAATTCGCACCGGGGACGCAGGTCGTCGGCCGACTTGCCAACTACTCGCATGATCCAAAGAACCGGATAATCGTCCGGCGTCCCCGTGATTGGGCCGACGCGGGCCTCACGGCGGAAGTCAATCCTTCCGAAGATGGGCGGTTTGTCCTGGAGAACATCCCCGAAGGCGCCAATGACCTCTCATTTTATGGCGCACACGGGCTAGGGCATGCCCGATTGACCGAATTCGAAGTAAATCCTCGTCAATCGCGGCTCGACCTCGGCACGCTGGCTCTGCCGACCGGAAGTGTCCGGGGAAGGATCGTCGGGCTCTCTGATGTCGAGAAGCTGAGGCTCGATTTGGCGTCTTACGCTCCGGATTTTCGGTATCCCGAGTATTACAGTTCGACCAATTCGGACGCCGATGGTCGGTTCGAATTCGCCTGCCTGCGCGCAGGTCGGTATGTCCTCAAATTGAATGAAAGAAGAAGGATCAGGCTCATCTCCGGTGATGTCCAGGTTCCCGAAAATGCCGAGATCGACCTCGGCGACATCAACGTCACTGGAGGCGGCTCCATCCTGGTGCGGCTGACCGGGGAATTGGTCGCCGAGGCAGGCGCAAATCAGTGGATCCGAGTTCAAGTGCACCCGTGGGAAACGCCGACGGACGATCCCGGATTTTCGCAGCCGTTTTTGGGGATCCTCACGTTCGTCGACGGCCAGACCGAAGCCCTGCTCGAACACATCCCGCCCGGAGATGTCTCGATTGGAGCAAACGGGAATACTTACCGAACGGAACCCGAGCAGACTCACGCTGTCATCACCGAAGGTCGAACAACGCAAGTGGACTTGAGAATCGAACCCATCACGGCGCTGAGCGCGTCGGTCCAGACGCCTCAGAGCCTGGCGCGGGCCGCGATGACGCACGAAGCCACGGGCGAGCGAATCGAGTTCGAGAAGTACGAGAGCGCGGTGGCGATGTGGCAGGCGAATAAGCGCGGGCTGCCGCGTGTCGCGACGTTCGCCGAACAATCGCTCAGAGCCTCGGGAGTTGCCCCAGGCCGCTGGCTCATCGAAGTGACCGAGACGGGCGGGCGGACCGCATCGGCCCAGGTCGATCTGATCGCGGGACAATGGATCCGGGCGGTGATCGAATTTCCACCTGATCCGCGTAGTCAACGAAAGCTAGTGTCTGCCACCGACGATCGCACGGCCTCGGACCCATGAGGCTCCGCGGGATGTCCGACGAACCGCACGCCCACACCAATCAGATGATCCCCGATCCGAGAGCCAGTGCGATGCCCAGCAGCAAAACGCCGGTCACCGTCTGGACCGTCTGCACGGTGACCTTGTGAAGGAAGCGTTTGCCGATCATGACTCCGGCGAAAGCTGAAATCATCCCGACAAGAATCAGAGGCCATTGATCTGGGCCGATGGGGCTGGCGGTTTGTGCTGCCAGAAACATTACGATGTAGGTCGCGATCCGCGCCATATCGACCATGAAGCCGATCGCCGCGTTCGTCCCGACGAAGGCCTCGGTGGAGATCCCTGCCTTGACCAGGAAGGCCGATCGAAGTGCGCCCTGATGGCCCGAGAACCCGCCGAAGAACCCCGATAAGAGTCCGCCCAGCACCAGGTATTTCCGATCGAACTTGAGTTCGCGCAACTTAGGCAGAAGCTCGAAGAATGCGAAGACAAGCATCAAGACTGCGATCACGAGCTTCATCGGGGTGATCTCGGCGGTCTTCGCTCCAATCGAGTATGTGACGATCTCTCCAAAATGGGACACAGACACGAGCGCGGCGGCCCCGACGAAGGCGGCGAGAATCGCGGGAATGCCAAATCGTATGATCAGCGTCCGGTCCGCGTGCCTGCCGACAACACCGATCTTAAAAATATTATTCGCGCCATGAACGATGGCCGTGGCCGCGACGGCCACTTCAACCGGAAAAAAAAGGGCGAAGATGGGCATGAGAAGCGTCCCCAGCCCAAACCCCGAATACAGCGTGAGGGCTGAGACGAACAACGCCGACAGCGATACGAGAACGAATGACATGATGGGATACTCCATATAGGAGACTTCACCCGTCAACCGTCCCGCACGAGCTCATTCAGGAAAAATTTCCGGCGGCGGATGCGGCACGGAACCGCTCAAATCCCGCCCCCGCCGAGATCGACTTTCAGCCGCCCGCATTCGGAACTGCCGGCGTCGGCGATTCCTTGGAGAGCTTGCCGACGACTGGAAAGGCCATGCCCTTGTCGTCTCGCATCATAAAAGAGATCGTTTCCTTCTCCGGATCGACCTTGCCCTTCATCGTGCTCTCACCCTGACCCGGGATAAGCAGCTTGCAATCGAACGCATTGCCGTCCCAGGCGATTTCGTATATCCGCGCCCGGCCGATGGCTGCGCCCACGCCGACATACCAGCCGCCTTCGTCCTCACGCGGCAGGTGAAGCGCCGTCAGTTGGGACTTACCGCCCCCGCCCGGAATTTTCATCTCGAAGACCTCGCCCGGATAACGCTCGCGAAGGTCTACCAGCTTGGCGATGACGGGATTGGGTTCCGGCATCGGGCTCACGCCTTCGTCGACCACGTAATCCAGGAAACCGATCATCATCTCGTCGTATGACTGCGGGCCGAACCGGACCGTCTTCGTCGAATCCGGATTGGAGGGATTCTCTGCGGAGTTATCCCAATGGGCGACGCAGTCAATCCGCGTGCCTGCCGGCGCGGCCTTCGGCTCGCTGAAGATGTATCCCGTCTGCCAGTTAAAATCGTATTTGCTGACGTTCAGAAGCTCTTCGATTGTGCCGTCCGGATAAGTCGCCGTGTATTTGAAGTCCTTGCCTCGGTAATGCATGTGAGGCGCGAGAGAAATCAGGTGGCTGTCCTGCCGGAAAGTGTACGTCGAACGTGCCTCGGCATTCGGATCGCCGGCCGGGATAACGAACTCGGCGTTCATCACCCAGAGATTGACCAGCTCTTTTTCGATTTCGGATTTATCAGCGAAGTGAAGACCAATGCGGGTTCGATCGGTCGCGGCGAGATCGCCGGGGTGATAGTGCATATCGGCGATTAGCGACGAGCCCTTTTTGAGCAGCCGCCCCGTGGTTGCGGGAAGCTCATCCGGCGGGGCGCCCGCTGCCCACGCGCTCAGCCAGCCCTGGTCGCCGATCCCGCCGCCGGCCTCGCGTTGCCAGAGAATGACATGATGAACGACTTCACGATTTCCCGGCTCGAACTCGACGGCTGTAACCCAACGGTCCTCCTCGAAATCAGTCGGGATCTCAAGATCGAAGAATTCGTCCGCGCCGCCACCCTCAAGTGAGACTTCGTCCAGTTCGATGATGAAATCCGGTTCGCCGAGAGACCATTCAGAATCAGGAAAATCTGGAGATGCCGGAACCTTATCAGGATCGCCGAGCGGAGAGCCCTGATCGACCCAACTAACGATCGAAGCGATTTCGCTCTCGCTCAGGCTTCGGTCATTCGAGAAAGGGCCGAAACCCTGATCGGCATGCCACGGCGGCATGAGCTTCTCGCTCACGTTCTTGCGAATCGATTTGGCCCAGGGGCGCACCTCATCGTAAGAGAGAAGCGACATCGGTCCGATCTCCCCCGGCCGATGGCAAGAGGCGCACTTCTGATTCAAAATTGGCGCGATGTCGATCGCAAATGTCTTCTGGTCCGAAGCATTATCGGCCGAGGCAACGGTCGGCGAGATGATGTAACTCGAAGCCGCCCCCAAAAACAGGCCGCATGCGGCCAATGAAAAAAGTCTGCTGTTTCCCATCATGTTCCTGACTCCTTTGAAGAGAAGAGAGTTCATGTCACCCGCTACGGTCTACCGCACCCTCGGGCTCATTTTCACCCTGCGCGCCTCGGAGAGCAACAGCTGATTTGTAATTTCGCATACAGCCGCCTCCGGGGCTCAGGTTTGGCCCTGGAGCGCACCTCTACCCACGACCGCATCGTCGCGCATGCGAAATTCTGCCGGCAAACCGCTTCCTCTAACGAAACGTCATTGAAATCAGGTGGGACTTTTGGCGCCGCGGCTCAGGGTGCTCTTCGGTAAATCGGACGGCTTGTCTTTTGGAGCTTCGAGGCGTTTGCGGCGGCGGGCCTTGATATAGATCGCGCGGCCGACGACGAAAAGGATCAGGCATCCGGCGCCGCCTATTGCCAGAATCGTCGCGGCTGAAATCGGAGTTCCGATAACGACCGGCAGGGCGATCACCCACTCTTCGATGTCGCCCCGAAAGCTGAGTTCGACCTGAAAATTCCCCTCGGCGTCGAACCGGGGGTAGAACTTATAGACCGCTTCTTCGAGCCGGGATTCGATCGGGCCATAGATGACCTTGCCCTCGCCAAACATCTGCTTGTGCGCGACCGAGACTTTGACCTTGTCGTCGAAAAGCTCGCCTTCTTCATCGACGATATAGACGTTAAGCGCCCACTGTTCGCCCGGTTTTGGATTCCCCGGATACCCCGTCATACGGACATCATAACGCCCCGCATCGACTCGGTATGTCAGGACCGGCGTTTGCGGATACTGCTCGTCGTAGGCGTAATGCGGAGTGCCGAGGATGTGATGCGCCTGCGCGCCGGTCGTCATCACCGTCGCCACAATGAAAACA
>JAJFLK010000491.1 GCA_021772735.1 Candidatus Sumerlaeota bacterium
GAGTATCAGCCCGGGCCAAAGGCCATATTGCACGCTTTTTGCCCCCGGCGACGTATTTCTGAAGTTCGGATTCAATTTCGTATCCAGCTTTCTTTATCAGTGTGTCTGGAGATAACGACGAATTCGGGGCCGGCGAAGTTCCCGAGGCACGGCCAATTTGTTTTGATTTTAATGGAATGCCGGAAGAGGCAGGTCTGGCGAGGGCTTGGCCGAGCAGCCGAGCAGTCGATCAGCTTTTCGCGTCGCTCGCGCCGGGGGCGGTCGAGATGAGAGGGTGAAGCGAGCCGAAATAGTAGATGAGCCAGTCGTCTTCTGAGAGCCCGAATTGCGCGGCGGCATTGGTCGCCATGCCGAGAAGCTTCACCGCATCGGCGCCAAAAATCCTCGGGATGACCTCGGTTTCCTCGCTTCGATCCTTGCCGACCCGGCGGATAAGCGAGATGTATTTCTTCCGCTTGCTCAACTTGCAGCGATACCCGTGCTTCTTGAGCGCCGCAATGGCCGCCTCGACCGTCCGCTTTTCATCGCTGGCGAAGAGTCCTTCGGCCGAAGAGAAGAAGTAATCCGCATGGACCACGACCGTCTCCTGACTGCGACCGATCTTCTCCCGCAATTCAGGCGACCCCTGCCGGGCGATACCGATGCCGACCAGAGCGAAGTTTTCATCGCGGATGGCGACGACCTCGTCGGGTTCGAATCGCCCAATGACGTCTTCCACGCCTGCGGCAAGGAGCGAGCCGCGTTTGGTTCGTCGCTTGAGCACGTCGGTTCCCAGGTTGCTGACGATGATCGTGCCGGCCGGGGAGGCTCCGGTCGCGAGCCATCGTTTCATGTTGTCTAGCTTGGGCCGTGATTTGATCCTCAAGAACGTCCCGAGTGAGGCGTCGCGGTCGATGACTGCGCGCCGCAGCACATCGGGCTCGCGCCCCTTGACGACGCAGCAGGGTATGCCGAGCGCCGCCATCAACTTCACGGCGTTCAACTTGTTCGTCATCCCGCCGAAGCTGGCGTTCGAATCGTCGATCGCGATCTCAGGCCAGGGTTCGCTCGTGTTCAGGCTGTCGATCTTCTGGGCCGATTTATCCTTGAATGGATTCGACGTGTATATTCCATCGACGTTGCTGAGCAGAATCAATTGCTCGGGATTCAGCATACCCGCGACGTAACCGGCGAGCTGATCGTTGTCCGCGAAATCCAGTGCGGGCACATGCAGGAGATCGTTGTTGTTGATTATGGGCAGGATATTCGCGTGAACCATCTCGACCAGCGATTCGCGAAGCGCGCCGTAGCGCGATCGATCCGCGAACGCCTCACGCGTGAGCAGAACCTGAGCCGTATGCAGGGGCACGGCTTCGCTCTCAAGCATATCGGTGTAGAACGAAAGCAGCCTGCTCTGGCCCAGCGCGGCAAAGGACCGGGAAGAAATGCCAGGCACATCCTGGTTCTGACTGCGCCGGATTAGGAATCCCCGCCCCGCCGCGACCGCACCCGAAGTCACCAGAATGGGCTTCCAGCCTGCCTTGTGCAGGTTCGCGATCTGATGGCACAGATCGGCGATCATGTTGAAATCGAGCGTGCCGTTCTTTTGCGTCACGACGGCCGATCCGGCTTTGATGACGCAGCATTTCTTAATCATGGTTCCGGTCCTGATGGGCGGTTACCTGCCCCCGATACCATCCGGAGGCAGGGCCCAGGCAAGCAGCCAGCTTATTCGCCCCCGAAGGGGAATGACAGCCGAATCTTGGTGTCGCAATGCGAGGCGGGGAAAATAGCGGGCGTCCTCGTGTGGGTTATTCCGTTAGCAATGACGCCGATATAATCTCTGTGTCGTTACGGATGACGATGTGGCCGTTCGCGTATGCGGGATGCACCCAATTAACGAGGCGGCTGCCTCGGCTGCCTTCGCGAGAGGGCGTCGTCGGCTCGATCAGCTTCGTGCGCGAGATCTCTTCGTATCCCTCGGGCGATAGCTTCGCGATGATCAGATCGCCGTGCTCGTTGTTGAGGAAGTAACGGTCCTCGTGGCGGACCAGGAAGGCGCTCGACCAGCGAGCCTCGCCGGTCGGCTCCAAAGTCGCCCACAACTCATCCCCGGTCTGCGCGTCCAGGCAGCGCAGGTGCCCGTAACTGCAAACGCCGTATATATTCTTGCCGTCGAAGACCGGCGTTGATATGAGCGCGTGAAGGCCATCGGGCTTAACTTCGCTGTCGCTCGCGCCCTTCCAGAGCATCCTCGCGCTGCCCTCAGAGCCGTCGACCTCCACCATCATTGGGCCGTTATAGAATGCGGAGACGAACAATTGATCGCCGTAACGGACCGGCGTCGCCACGGTCAGGCCCGAGCTGACCGCGAAGGGCTGCTCCCAAAGGACCCTGCCGGTCACCGGGTTCAATCCGTGGATGGCGTCCGTGTTCCAAATAATGAGCTGCCGGTTGCCCGAGAAGTCGTAGATGATGGGCTGGGAATATCCGAGGCCCGAATCGGCCGCGACGGCTCTCCATATTTCCTCGCCGGTATTCTTGTCGAGCGCGACGACCTTGCCGTCCGGGGTGGCGCCGGCCAGGCAGATAAGACGATCGCCATCGACCAGCGGGGCGCCGCTGAACCCCCAGATCGGCATCCCTGCTCCGTCGTCTCGCATGAAGTTGCGCTGCCAGATGACCGCCCCATCCTCGACGTTGAGGCAGAGCAGATCCGACGCCGCGCCGAAGACGTAGACGCGATCACCATCCACGGTAGGCGTCGCGCGCGGTCCGTTGGCCCAGCTGCGCAGCATTCCTTTGTAGTCCGCTTCCCATTGGGCGCTCCAGAGCACCTCGCCGGTTTTTTCATCCAGGGCCAGCGCCCGCTCAGCGCCCAGGTAGCCCTTTGAGAGCTCGAAGTCGGTGATGAATACTTTGCCATCGGCCACTGCGGGGCCGGCATACCCTGCCTTGATCGGCGTTCTCCATCGAATCGTCGGCCCCTCGGGCCCGAACTGATCGATGATGCCGGTC
>JAJFLK010000492.1 GCA_021772735.1 Candidatus Sumerlaeota bacterium
GCGAAGAAGACCGCCGAACCCGATTCTGCAAAGGCCGATGAGCCGCGGCTTATCCAAGGCTACATGATCCGCTCATGCAAGAGCATCCGCCGCAAGCTCTTGAAGGAAGCCGTTGATGACTGGATGCGCGTTACGGAGATCGATCCGACCAACCAGCGCGCAAAGAACAACCTTCTCGCCGCGTTCATTCGCCTGGGTTATTCCTACGCCAATCACAAGCTCTACGAAGAGGCCGTTGAGGTTTGGGAAAAAGCCACCCGGATGGACCCGGACAATGAGGAGATCGTCCACAACATCGCCCTTGCCAGCGAGTTCGGAGATCGCGTCGATGATGCCAGGCGATATTGGGACGAGATCATCCGCCGTTGGCGAGCCGAAGTCGACCGGGGCCCGGCGGACGACTACTTGAAGAATCGCCTGGTCGCGGCGCTTCGGCATCAGGCCGAGTGGGCTTCGGAGTTGGAGCAGATGTCCGCAGACGCTCCGGCGCCCAGCCCGTCCAGTGCGCCTGGAGCAACTCCGTCGCAGGCTCCCCAGCCGAGCGCGAGACCCCAGCCGAGCGCGAGACCCCAGGCAGCGGCGCCGCAGGCGCACAAGGGGCAGCCCGAAGCGCCCAGGCCGGCCCGGCAGCGCACTCCAGCCACGCCCGAGCAGGAACTCGATCAGTGCCGGGAGATTATCAAACTCAAGCCCGAGGACTTCGACGCGAATTTCCGTCTCGGCCAGCTCCTCATGGACCAGAAGGTCTGGGCCGAGGCCGCCACGCATCTCGCGGGCCTGCATCGTAAGTTCCCGCGCAACGTCGAAGTGATCAACCTTCTAGGCTGGGCGCAATTGAACTCACAGCAGCCCGATCCGGCGTTCCAGACCTGGCAGCGCGGACTCAAACTCGATCCGAAGAATTTCAATATCCGTGAGGCGCTCATCAAGGCGCACATGCTCATGGGCAGGGCGCTGCGCGAGAAAAGCCTATTCATCAAGGCGCTCGTGCATTTCAAACGCCTCGCCACATACCTGCCCGATAGCGACGAGGTCCACTTCGAGCTCGGCCGCACGTATCAGCTCAAGGGCGATCTGCGGTCTGCGTTTACGGAGTTTCAAAAAGCCGTTCAGATCAATCCCAAGCACAAGCACGCCCGGACCGCGCTTTCCGAACTCAAGATGAGCCGCGCCTGATCCGACTTTTGTCGCGCCGGCGTATTTCGACTTCCCTATTCAGACATCTCAGAATGCCCGGCCGCGTTGACCCGTGCAATCGGCTTGGTGCTTGCTTCGGCAGCCCCGCCTGGCGGCGATGCCATCGGTCCCGGTCTCTCAATCGGCGTATCACGGCCGAGTCGCAACACGGGCAAGAAGTATTTACGTGATGGTTGCCCGTTTCTCGAACGCTATGGTACGCTCGCGCGCCTGCTGACCGCCCCTTCCTGCGGGCCGAATTTGAATCTCCCCCTTGCCAAGACAACATGTCGCGCGTCAAACCCCTTCCCGTATCTGGTTTCCCCGAATGGCTCCCGGCCGAGCGACGCCTCGAGCAGCGCATCCTGGATACCATCCGGCACGAATACGAGCTGTTCGGATTCACGCCGATCGAGACGCCATCGGTCGAGCGGATGGAGATCCTGATGGCCAAAGGAGGCCTCGGCCGCCAGATCTATACGCTCGGGCGGCCCGAAGAGGGAGGCGGCGCGGAGGGAGTCAAGCTCGGCCTGCACTTCGACCTGACCGTGCCGCTCGCGCGATATGTCGCGCAGCATCAGGGCAAGCTGAACTTCCCGTTCCGGCGTTATCAGATTCAGAAAGTCTGGCGTGGCGAGCGCGCCCAGAGGGGCCGCTTCCGCGAGTTCTATCAGTGCGACGTTGATATTATCGGGCGCGGCAAGCTCGATCCACTCTACGACGCCGAGCTGCCGGCGGTGCTGAACGCGACGTTCGAGGCCTGCGGATTTCCCGACTTCAGAATCCACGTCTCGAACCGCAAGATCCTGGACGCCCTGCTGCGCACGCGGCCCGGCGGCGAGGATAAGGCGGCGGGCGCGCTGCGCGCGATCGATAAGTACGCGCGCGATGGTGCCGCGAAGACCCGGGGTTACCTCGCCGAGGAGGGCGTTGACGCCGAGCTGATCCCCGTGATTTTGGAGTTCATCCAGGTCGAGACTTTGGACGAGGCCCGCGCGATCTTGGAGCGGGCCGGGGCCGATACGGCCGGGCTCGATGAGCTGCGCGCCCTGATATCCGGCGCGATCGACCTCGGCATGCCCGCCGAACGCATCCGGCCGGATTTCGCCATCGCGCGCGGGCTGGATTACTACACGGGCACGGTGTTCGAGACGTTCATCGCGGGCAAGGAAGACTGGGGCAGCGTCTGCTCCGGCGGACGATATGACGACCTCGCGAATCAATTCACTTCGCAATTGCTGCCGGGCGTCGGGTTTTCGATCGGGCTATCGCGGTTGCTCGATCTGCTTATCGGCGAAGGCATGCTCGAAGTCGGCGCGGACAGCCCGACGCGGGTGCTCGTCACGACGATGGACCGCGAGGCCTACCTGCCGCGGTATCTGGCCATCGCGCGGCGCCTGCGCGAGGCCGGGATCGAGACGGAGGTCTACCTGGACACCGCGAAGATCGGCCGTCAGTTCGCTTACGCCTCGGACCGGGGGATCGGCCTGGCGGTCGTCGCCGCCGCGGCCGAGTTCGATGCCGGCACGGTGGCGGTCAAAGACCTCGCCGCGCGGACGCAAGAAACCGTGGCGGAGGATTCATTGATCGAGTATATTCAGTCCAAATTGCCCGGCTGACGGTCCAGACCGATGCACGGGTTTTGAGTCCGGGATTGACGCGCGGATGAAGATTGGGGACGGCCCCCGGACCGAGGCCGAACTTGACGCGCGCCCGGGCAGACAGATTTTTGGTGGTAGTAGCTCAGCTGGTTAGAGCGCCGGATTGTGATTCCGGAGGTCGGGGGTTCAAGTCCCCTTTACCACCCCAGTTTCAGATTAAGTAGAATCATCGCTCGACCTCGCATTTTCATATGCGAATTTTCGCGTTTGTATCGCTCCGATGGACACATATCCGGACCGTTTTGGATAAGTTATGGTCGCGGAATGGTCGCAGGAGCTTGTATGTGCAACTTTATCGTCAGGAACCTTCAGAGCGAGGCACGGTCTGACAGTTGCCTGCGTGTTAATCCGAGTCGGGAGGGTCGTTCGAGCGTCGTGAGGCGATGGACGCGAGGCGATCGGTTGATTCGGCGATGAGCTTGTTCTGCTTATTCAGGGCGGCGATGACCCGTGAAAGCTTGATGCTTATGTCGATCACGGCCACCGGCAACATGACGACGCAGAACGTGTAAACGATAATTGCCAGAGCGATCGCACCGACAATGAGCGACGCGATCCCAGCTGGAGCCCACACGTAAATATCATCCCACAGTTTCGCAAGGGCTTCCGTGATTCCGTCCATGCGCAGACAAATACCGAAGGATAACCATGTCTCTCAAGCTAAATCTTAACGGGTCGGATGAAAAGTTCGTGATTGACGGGGAAGGACTGCGAGATCGCCCAGGATTCGTGGGGCATTTTGCGCCAGAAACAGCCATGGGCGACGCATAAGGGCGGATCTCGGTTCCAGGCGTTGGGCAAGGCTTCGGTTCAGCCAAGGCTCCTCTTGCGCAATTCGCGAGCTGGATTTTT
>JAJFLK010000493.1 GCA_021772735.1 Candidatus Sumerlaeota bacterium
TATCGGTGCCGCCCGCAGGGACGGCGCCCGTCGGAGCAACGCTCAGCGTATATCCCGCAGGCACCGTGGGATTGGACAGGGTCAGCGGTGCGAGACCCGTATTGTATACCGTGAACACCCTCGTGATTGGCGGATCGCCCAGCAAGGCTGTTCCGAACGAGACCGGAAACTCAGGGCCGTCGAGCGGCTCGGTCAGAACGGTGACCAGAATCTCGGGCTGCGCCGCAGGATTGAATTCAAGCTCGTAGAGCTGAACGTTGTTGACCAGACTCGTGCTGAAGACCCGGACAAAGTACGTCCCCGCCGCACCGATCACCAGGTTTCTCACGACCTCATCGACACCTCGGGGCGCGCTCGTCTCCGAGGTCAGAACCGTTGTGCCGTCCGTATCCAGCACTTCGATTCCCAAGTCGTTCAGAATAAATGTATTTAGCGGAAACCCGTCCGCGCAGTTAGCCGTCTGTGGGCCTTCGAGGTACTTATCTCCAACGGGCCGCAGAGCGATCGAGATGGTCCCGCCGCTTGTCATATCGAAGGCGAAGAAATCGACATCCGCGTCGTCGTCGATACTCAAGTCCGAGATCAGCACGTTGGCGCTGTCGAGCGTTCCGACTGGCGCCGCCGTTCCCGGCGTGTCGTTCGCCCCAAGGGCGTCGCCGTAATGCCGTTGCCCGCCGATGGTGTCGTCATGCTGCGGCCCGTCAAAGGCGGTCGAGAGGAACGGCTCCATTAGCTTGGTCTGATTCGTCGGGCAAGTGTGCAGAAGGCCGATCCCGTGGCCATGCTCATGCGCGATCGTATTGCGCAGAGCGACGAAATTATTGGACGGAGATCCAAAGAACGTGGGATTGCCCGTATCGAAGATCATGTCCCCAGCGTCGGGGAAGAAATTAAACGCCAAAATATTGGGGCCTGATTCCCCATCGACAAAGCGCCCGCTGATCCGGACATCGCCGCGAACGCCGACCTGTCCGCTCGCGGATTCGATACTGACGCCATCGTCGTTCGGCTCGAAGACATATGAGATTCCCGTCAGCTCGCTCCACCGGGCAAAGACATCGTCGAAGTGCTGCTGCCATACCGCCTGGCTTCCGAAGATCCCATCCAGGAATGCCCTCAGATCGCTGCCGCCGCCCGTCCCGACGCCAAAGCTCGGCACGAATGTCCCGTCCGGCACAAAGCTATAGGTAATGATCGTCGGATCGCCCTGGCCGTGGACGAAGGGTTCGGAAGCCGTGAAAAACCAGCGTGAAGTCAGTTGCTCCCGGCCGGCCGTATTGTCCCCGTTACTTTTGAGCGCAAGGCCCTCGAACGCCTCGACGGCCCCGGCGGGATAACCAGGCGTAAAGCAGACGACCGGGGTCACTTCGCCTCGCGATGCTCGGGTCGCCACGCCATCGAGCATTTGCTGATGAAGGGACGTGAGCGAATCGAAACTCTCCCGGCTGATAACGTCCTGGACACGGCTGTATTGAACCGCGGTGTCATCCTCGGCAGCTCCGCCCTGGGCGAACGTCGCCCCTGCCGTACTCAACCAACAGGCTACGGCGATGCCGATTGCCACTACTCGAAACGTAAAACGTCCAACGTGGTTCTCGCGTCGCAGCTGCATACTCGCTCCTAACCCTGAATCGGATTCTGTATTGTCGGATGCTTCGAAACGGGCGGGCGCCCGGGACGGAGGATTCTACGTGGCCTGCCCGCATGAGTCAGTGAGTTGGATCACAAACCAAGCCGCATTGTCCGCATCCTGCCCTTTTCATTGCGCGGGAACAAGAAAATGCCGGGTGGCCTGTGGCGGCACGCCCGACATTCCCAATTCGGTAATTATATATCGGCAAAATCCGATTCGACTTTATCGGATATATATCGTTCCCCGCTCGTTTCGTTTCTACTGCGTGATCGCCTTGAATTCTGCCTCGTCGAACGCCTGCATCGTCTGCGTCCGGACGTTGCCCGCAGCCGCCAGCTCGGCCAACCAGTGCAACGCCTTTTCTTCGGTCTCGGCTTCAATGACCAAGATGCCGTCGAACCTTCCGATGAGCCAGAACTGATCCCGGATCGTCACTCCGGCCTTTGCCGCCGCTTCGGCGAAGCCGTGTGCCCGATTCGCCGAGTCCTTGATCCCGCTCGCGCCCTTTTCCGTAAACTTCAATAAACTGACGTATCTCGCCATGACATTTTCTCCTCCTCTACCGCAGTATCTTGTTCCACCTTTCCCATTCGCCACGGGAAGTATCGCGCGATCCGGCGCCCGTTGCCAGTCTGCCGTTGCCGGTCAGCCCGTTGCCGCCCAGCCCTTCTCGCCCTCCCTCCGCAATTTCATTTTCCAAATCTCGACGACTCCGATACGATTCGCCCGCGCTGATCCGTCAGGTCCGAAAGTCTCATCAGGCCCGAACGCTACAATGGCGCCACTGGCCGACAGGGCCTGAATCGCGACGACTTCGCCGAATTTGTGGGAAGCGCCCGATGGAGAGTATCGCATTGAAGAGAATTCATATCGTCGGCCGTAAGAATACGGGCAAGACCTCGCTCGTCGTGGAACTGGTTGCCGAGCTCCGCCGCCGGGGGCTCACAGTCGGCACGGTCAAGCACACGCCCCATAACCACGAGGTCGACCTGCCGGGCAAAGATTCGTTCCGTCACTTCGAAGCCGGCGCCATCCCGGCCGCACTCGTCACGGCTTCGAAGACAGCGGTCTTCCTTCCGGCGCTCGATCCTTCATCGGGCGATCCGGCATCGGGTGATTCTGCTTCGAAAAAACCATCACCTCCCGATTCTCTTTATGTTCAGCTCGCGCCATACTTCGCGGCATGCGA
>JAJFLK010000494.1 GCA_021772735.1 Candidatus Sumerlaeota bacterium
CATAAGCCACCGGAGATGTGAAGCGGGTTGATCCGAGGCTCTCTCAACCCTAGGATTGTCGCGTTGGCTTTTCGATCAATGGCCGAGCAGGAAATCTCGTCCGGCGCCAGCTCTTCTCGTTTCACGATTGTCCACCTTTATGTTTTTAAAACAGTTGTCAATCCGGCGCGCGTCGCGCCTCTCCATTTTTCTGCTCACACTCGCATTCACACATGATGGACTGGCCCAAGTCGAACTCATCGCGACCGTCCTCAAGACCTCTTCCTTCCCTGAACCCGCGAACGCGGATTATAAGGATTGCCTGACGGTGATCCAGTTCAGGGCCGATCGATTCCTGGCCGGCACCATGCCGGAGACAACTTTTCTGGTCGTCGCCTGGGCTTTCGAGGACCGCAAGTTGGCCGAGCCTGGAACGTTTCGAGAAGGCGACTCGATGAGGCTTAAGCTCGTCGATTACAAGAAAGTCGCCTCGACTTACGATGGGATTATGCGCGTCGATAATACAAACGATTTGTTGTCGCGCCTATATTGGGCGACGGATTGGGGATCAATTCATCGAGATCCAAGGGAATCGACATTTGTGGGCGAGCCGATCCTTCCTTCCTGGCCATCGAATTCAAATGAAAGTTCCGAAAAAGTGACGGGTGAAGAAACTGGACCGGGCGATCGCGCTCAACGCGCGAAGATCATTAAGAACGATATCGCGCGAATGACGAACGAAGTCGAACGCAGGGGAGGTTACAAGGCCTGGAGAGAACAATTGGCCCCCTTTCGGAGTGAATTGAGATCGCGGCTCTCCGAGGTCAAGGCCAGCGGCAGTGACATATTTATAGGCGAGGATGATTTCCTTTTCTCGCGCAGCCGGATGCAATACCTGCTCGATTCAACCCTCCTCTATTCGGAGAACGCTCGAGGCGAACAACAATATTCGAACGCTTTCAGCTCGATTCAATTGCTTTCAAAACAACTCAAAGACCGCAACATCGACCTCATCGTCGTTCCGATTCCGACGCAGGCCGAGGTTTATCCGGATAAGTATTCCGAGCGGGCGCCCGAAAAACTACCCGTCACACCACATCGGCACGAGTTTATCCTCGAACTCCTTAAATCCGATGTTGAAGTTCTGGATCTCCTGCCGGCCTTCCTGAGGGCGCGAGGTCAATCCGAACAGAGCCTGTATCGACTCGACGATCCTCATTGGAACACCCGAGGAATCAAGATCGCGGCCCGGGATATCGCCGAACGGCTGAGTCGTTATCCGTGGGTCGCGGCGGACAGTACCCGCGCCGCAGCCTTTTCAACTCGAATCGAGAATGTCGAAGTGCCCGCAGCCTTGCGGAAGGGGATGGCGCCCAAAGACCTTGCGGCGTATCCGAATCTTTCCGCGACGCGTCTTGAGCAAGTTCTGGGCGCTGGAGGCAAGCTCTATCAAGACGTCGAAGATGCACCCATTCTCATCGCGGGCGACAGCTATTGCTTCATCTTTGCGAATCATAAAGCCGGACTGACCGCGCACCTGGCCAATGAACTCAATGCACCCGTATCTATGCTCGCGCGTTCCGGCATGGGGCCAACCGTTCCGATGGAATTGGCCCGCAAGGGGGCTGGGTTCATCAATCAGAGAAGAGTGATTCTTTGGGTTTTTGTATCACGCTATTTGACTCCTTCCATGGCGCCGATGTGGCAACCGGTAAAACTCCCGGTGATGGAGCCGGTCCCTGTGCTCAATGCCTCCTTCGAGCAATGGACCGTCGATAGGCAGGCGATGATTTGGTCGAATCCCTCGGGGCTGACCGAACCCGCCGACGACGCCCGGCTGGGCCGGTTATGCCTAAAGCTGGTCCCGAACGATGACAAACGCGGAACGTTCATTCAGCAGACACTTCACAACGTGGGGCCGATCGGCTCTCGAACCGTCGCGCTCGAACTGGATGCGAAGATCGGCATTTCAGACAAACTCGTGCTTGCGGTCTACTTCACCGAAGCGGGAGTGCCTGGTTATGTGATGCGGCGATTCGAAGGGTCCGGCCAATGGCGGACGATCAAACTCGAAGAGATTGTTCCGAGCGCCGCGGATCCCGATGCCGTCACGCTCAAAGTCATACTGGAGAACGGCGCGCGCGAACCCGCCCTCGTCGATAATGTCCGCTTTTCGGTGAGTCGGTGAGTCCCCCGAGGGTCGATATGCGGGACGCCATCCCCACTCAGTTACCGGTGATTCCGGACGGATTGAAACAGCAGTGGAGCAGAGAACCCGAAAAGGCTGGAGAACTTGACAAGGCAAATCATCAAAGACTCTTCCCGTCGCTGCTTCCGGGCAGCTGCAACGTGGCTCGCCGCGTGTAGCGTTTTTTGGTTCGGGCCGCAAGGCTGCGCCGCCGAAAACAGCCTCAGAACCGTGGGGACAGTAGAAATCGCGTCGTCGGTCCCAGACCCTGCGAATGCGGACTACGACAACTGTCTGACTTTCCTCCGTGTGCGTGTGGCCGAAGCGGATGAGACGGCGTTCGACGGACGCTATATCCTGGTCGTCACGTGGGGCTTCAAAGAGCGCGAAACGTCACCCACTGCGGCTATCAAGGAGGGCGATACGCTCTTGATCGTCGTGCAACCCTATGATGAGGTGGCCGGCGATTACGATGAGTTCATGCGGGTCGATGATACGGACGATTACGCCAGCCCCGTTTACTGGCTTCTTGAATGGACGGCCGTGAAGGCGACGCCTCCCACCGGGTTGCCAACTCCTAAGCTGGCGGATGGAAAGATTCCTCCAGTTCTCCGAGAGCGAAGCCCAGTCGCGCCCGCGTTCACTCCGGACGAGATCGCCGCGCGAGCCAGGCGAATCGACTTGGAACTGCGCGCGCAGCAAGCTCTCGTCACCCAGTACGGCGGTTGGGATTCGTGGCTTGCCGCAGCCGAGCAATCTTACGCGGCGCTCCTCAAGCTGGAGACGACCCCCAGGCGATTGAACCATCGGTCAAGCGATGCGGGCGAAGTCGCCACTATCGAGTCGCGTGATTTCGTATTTGACGAGAATCAGGTTCGCGTTCTTGTCCGCTCGCCCGATATCATCTCGCAGCCCGGTGCCATAAATGGTGTGCTTGAAACGATCATTCTGCTTGACAGACAACTGAAGGCCGCCGGGATTCACCTTATCGTGGTGCCGGTGCCGGAACGCCTGGAGGTGTATGCGGATTCGGTTTTGGGCGAACGTCCGGCGGCTCCACTGGCTCCGGGACGAAACAAGCTCATGGTCGCCCTCTTGAGCTCTGGAGTCGAGTGCGTCGACCTTCTTCCTTTATTTGTCAGAGAGAAAGATGGAACCGAACAGCCACTGTTGTATTACCGGGAAGACCCTCACTGGAACGACTATGGAAAACGTCTCGCCGCGCAAACCCTGGCGCAACGCCTGAATGACTACGCATTCGCCAGGGATCCCAGGTTCCACGCGGGCTTCACAATCGTTGAAGCTGAAAGAGAACCAAACTCGATCTACGAAAAAGAGCCCTCTACCAGTGATGAGGGCTCCTCACCGGAGCTCGTCCCCGCGCTTCGGGTCGCTCCAGTTGGCGGCCACGGACTTTACGGTGAAGCCGGCAAAGCCCCTGTTCTGGTGATGGGAGATAGTTTCTGTGGTGGGCCGGCGGCGAGCAGTTTCGCCGCCCAATTGGGTGCAGTTCTTCAGCTGGAAGTGAGGAATAGCTCTGAGCAGGGAGGCGCCTTCAGAATTCCCGCAAAGCTGGCGAGAAAAGGAAAAGCTCATCTGGCCGAAGTAAGGGTTTTAGTCTGGGTTTTTCATGGCCGTTCGCTGGCGTTCTATCGCAACTGGGAACCATTGGCAATTCCGTGGCTGCCGGCCCAATAATGCCGTTTGATATCAATTCCCAGTTGGGCACAGTCGCTTGGCCGAAACTATTTCGCGGGCCGGATCAGGATATAATCTTTCGGCTTGCGAAGCGCCTGGACGAGATCCGCGTAGACAGGGCCCGGAGCCAATCGTTGTTTCGAATAGTTCCACGTTTTCTCTTCGATCTCTCTGCGCAGAGGCGGATCCCCTAACAAAGATATGATGATGTCACTCATTTGCCCCGCGCTGGGAACAACAAAGAAGGGCGGATCGGCCGCATCCTCCAAACCCTCAACTCCCGAAGGGGTGCTTATCAGGCACTTTGCGCGGCACAAGGCCTCCACGGTCTTGATCTTCAGGCCGGAGCCGTATGGAACCGGATTGATCACAATCGCAGCCTGCTCGTAATAAGGCGCGAGATCCCGCACGATTCCTTTAAATGAGACACCCTCGATATGCTTATCCTTGAAGGGAATGCACACGCTTCCGCATACAACAAACCTGCTGCCGGGATATGCTTCATGAATTTTCGGCCAGGAGTCTTCGAGAAACTCTTCGAGCCCTCTATTATTCGGATCATACTTCGCGCCGATGAACAAAACAGTATATGACGAATGGGGCGAATGCGGGCACTCGGCCTCGACCGGAAGCGCGTGCTCGGCGACGATGACGTGCTGATCCGGGCACATCTCTTTCAGCGTGATCTTCTCGTTTTTCTGAATCGCAATGAGGACATCGGCGTGGCTGAGTTCTCCGACTTCCTCCTCCATTGAACATACGTGATGCGGAAGATCGCTCCCGGCCGCCTGCGCGTGACTGCGCCGCCGGTGCTGGATGTCGATCGTGTCCACGAGTTTGAGGACATGATCGTCGATTCCTGATAGCGCCCGCGCAGACCAGGCATATTGAGCCACAACGGCGACCGGCTCGATTCTGGCGGCGACTCGGGCTGCCAGTTCGCATAGATCCTCATTGATCTTGCGCAGGATGAACGAACTCGGGCGTTTCCTATAGGAGCCGGGCGGCGCGCTCTGCTTGCCGGCTGCAGTCATCAGCCTGACGAGCATGTCCCGGATTCGCGCCGGCCACTTCCCCGCCGCCGAGATGCCACCTGATTCGCCCAGGAACCACGAGTTGTCCACCCGGCGTCGAATTTCATCGTTTCGCCCTTGCAGATGATTGATCGTCACGACTCCCACTTTGAATCCGCTTTGTTGAAGGTGCTCGATCATAAGCCACAAACGCACTGTCCCGCCGGTCACGCTCGGAAGCAACGGGTCCGTAACAACGAATAGAACCGTCTTCGCATTGTTTTGTTCTGATATCGCCATAATCTTTGAAGACAATGCGCTGGTCTGACGCCGTCCCCAGCGCCCGAGGCCGCATTACTTGAACATTTCGACTTTGATGTTATTGACCAGTGAAGGACTCTTCGCGTTCAATCGATGCATGATCGTGAATTTTACATAAGCGACATTGATATCGCTGGGGACCACCGCCTCCGCCGCAAGCGTGTGCCATTCGCCGTCGCCGGGATGATCCTGCCGGATCATGACAGGGTCGAGATCCCTGCTGGAGGTGAGAAACGCCAGGACGAAACCGGTCCCTCCGGCGACGGATGCTTTCACATCCATAGTCACGGTGATCTTCGCGCCTCGGAAAAACTTTTCGGCTTTGACGGACTGATAGAGTCCGGTATATCGCTCATTGTGGCCCGCTGAAAGTTCGACGGCCGGCGTTCCATCCCTATCGTCAATTGAACGGCGAACGTAATCCGGACTCGGGTGAAGATCCCAATAGGCAGGCCCTTGTTCCGTCCATAGTGTGAAATCCCCGTTTCCGACGAGCTCGCTCTGATACCCCCACCCGGATCGATCGACATCGAATATTGATATTCTTGGGACGACGGGATCAACCATGCTGCGATCCGACGCGACGTATAACTTGATTCCCTTGGATCGCAACCAGTAATAGACGGCCGGCGTCGAGTTTGCGATATCGGCGACCTCGAATCCGCGGATGCGAGGCTTGTTTGCGATGCCATCACTCTTTGTGCTGCTCTCCGATTCCTCGTGAAAGAAGTGCTCCATCGTGGGCGAATTGACATCACCGAGATCCCATCCAAGCGTAATGATATCCTTCACGCCCAGATGAACCATAAGATAAAAGCCAAGCTCGTACACGATCCCGGGACCCCACGGCCGATTGATGGATTTTGAAAAAAGATATTCATCAAAGTGAAATGTTGTCGCGAGCCGTTTTTCCCAATTGCTGGGTTCGGGCACATGAAAGAGCAGGTCGGGCTCCATCCC
>JAJFLK010000495.1 GCA_021772735.1 Candidatus Sumerlaeota bacterium
GCGGATCGCATACCCGGCGAGCCCGGCAAGAATCGCCAGTCCGGCGAGGCTCCAGGGCCAACCCCATCCCGCGTCAAAAGGGAAAGAGTGGGCGGAGTAATCCGGGCTCAGGCCC
This sequence comes from Candidatus Sumerlaeota bacterium, assembly GCA_021772735.1. Lineage (GTDB taxonomy): Bacteria > Sumerlaeota > Sumerlaeia > MVZB01 > JAJFLK01 > JAJFLK01. The sequence goes on from JAJFLK010000495.1 coordinate 116, forward strand.
GTGGGATAGAAAAATCGGCTCACCGCGTATCCGAAAATTCCCAGCACGGCGGGCGCGCGCTCCACATGACCCATGTGCGCGAGCGGATTTTCAAACTCGGGTATGGTCGCTGAGCTCTCCGTGATCGCGCCGAGGATCGCGTATCGCGCGCCGAGCATCGCGCCAAGCACAAGGCCCAGCGTGGCAACAATGCCGAACAGGCGACGCCGCAGAACGACCCGATCGCCGGAGGCGACGATCTCAATGATGCACGGCACGAGCGGATAGACCACGGCGTTCTCTTTCGAGCCCATCGCCAGCGCAAAAAACGCGGCCTGCACGGCGAGCACCGATGCCGCGCTTCGCTCGTTGCGACGCATGCGCACATAAGCGATCAGCCCGCCGGTCATGAAGAGCGCGGCCAACAGATCGGCCTGACCGACCATCTGCATGACCGACTCGCTGCGCAATGGATGCACGGCCAGGACGAGCGCCGCGCCCAGAGCGCCGGCGCGGCCCAGGCCGATCTCGAGCGCCAGCACGAACAACAGCGCGCAGGCAAAGGCGTGCAGGCGAACGCTGGCGGCATGGGACGCAAAACCAGAGGTTCGCGCTCCGTCCTCATCGTTGATATCGACCGGGAGAAGCGAGCGTTCGGCCAGCAGCGCGAGCCGGGCGACCGGACGCCACAAGTTCTTGCCCCGCGCGTCGATCCACCACGGCTGACCCGCAGCGGCGAGCCACTCCCCGATTGATTCGGCCGGTTTGAGGTTCTCGTAATTGGCGATGTCGTCGTGTGCGAATTCGCTCGCGCGCGTGCCGGGCAAAAACGCGAAGAGGGCCGCAGCAAAGACGACGGCCGCGAACAGAAGCGTGGAGCGGACCGAATCTTGCACCGCAGGGAATGCGTCGGCGAAGTCTCGATGCTCCGGGCCGCTCACTGTCCGGGCCCGTTCGCGCCCGCATTGTCATAAGCGCCATCACGACCATCAATAAGCGCTTCATTGGCCATGCGATCGGCCCGTTTGTTCTTCTCGCGCCGGATGTGGCGAATGTCGAACGAATCGAACTCGCCGCGCAGTTCGTTGACCCGCGCCGCAAGCCGCCCGATACGCTCGTTCTTGATCTTATAGATGCCGTTCAATTGACGTTCCATCAGCTCGGAATCGGTAAAAAAATGAGGCCTTCGAACTCCATATTCGATGCAGCGCTCCATGGCAAAGATGAGTGCCCGATACTCGGCCTCGTTGTTTGTCGCATGGCCCAGAGCCTGGCAATCCTCTTCGAGCAGGCCGCCATCCATATCGAGCAGTGCGATCCCGGCGCCGGCCGGACCCGGATTGCCCTTGGCGCAGCCGTCGGTGAAGATCTGAATCTCGCTTGGAATATCGATCATGGGAAATGGTCTGTCCTGGTTCGTGAGTGGCTGCGGCGGCCTGCCCTTTAAGTCGCGCCCCCGGGCCGCCGGCGCGCCGCAACGCTCAGGGTCAGCCCAATCATCGCGTAGCACGTCAGCATAAACGAGCCCCCGTATGAAAAGAAAGGCAAAGGCAGGCCGGTGACCGGCAGCAGGCCGGTCGCCATGCCGATGTTCAGCGTCAGATGAACGACGAAAACCGTTGCGAATCCGCTGACCAGCAGCGCGCCATACAAATCCTCGGTACTCGCGGCGATCCAAACCAGGCGCAGCACGAGCAGGCTGAACAGGACGAGAACGACCAGGCATCCCAGGAAACCGAATTGCTCGGCAAAAGTCGGGAAAACGAAATCGGTCTGATACTCGGGCAGAAATCGAAAACTGGTTTGCGTGCCGCGTCCCCAGCCCTTGCCGATGATCTCGCCCGAACCGAGAGCGGTCTGGGCCTGGATGGCGTTGTATCCCTTGCCCAGGGCGTCCTGACCCGGATTCAAGAACGTCTCGATGCGGCCTTTTTGATAAGGCTTCAGATGCGGATACCCGACGGCAATCGCGGCGAGGGCGAGCATCGCGTAAGCCACCAGCACGCGCTTGCGAATCCCGGCGACGAAAAACATGACGAGGGTGACCGGAATGTAGACGACCGCCGTGCCCAGGTCGGGCTGGATCAGGATCATGGCCGCTGGGATCGCCGCGATGATGCCGGGCACGAACGTATGGTGGAAACGGCGGAAGACATGCATGCGGCTTGATAAATAATGCGCAAGCACCACGACGAGGATGATCTTGCCGAACTCCGAAGGCTGAAGCTGGAACCGGCTGGACCCCAGCGGAATGAAGATCCACGATGCGGCGCCCTTGACCGCCTGGCCTCGGATCAGCAGTAACCCGAGCACGCAGAGAAGGCCCAGATACAAAGGCCAGGCCAGACGCCGCGACCAGCGGAAGTCCATCAACGCGAGCGCGCTCATCCCGACAAGTGAGACGATCAGGCGGATGGTCTGACCCCGGGGGTATCCCCTGAACGGCGCCGGCTTGCCTTCGGTCGACATCGCGCCCCAGATCGTTGCGATGCCGATCACGGTTAAGGTCACGGCCAGAACGATCGTGACAAAATCGATCCGCCGCAGCGGGCTGACGATAGGGTCTGGGGTGCGTGCGTTGAGCATGGGGCGCGGCGGGAGGCCCGGACGGCCTAGGCCTGAGGAGCGTCGACGGCCCCGGGGGCCTCGATTTGTTCGGGGCTTGAGTCTTCGGCCTCATCCATGACTTTGGCGTAGAGATCGGCAAGCGCCTCGGGTGAATCGAGCTTCTCCGGCCAACCCTCCAAACGCAAGAGGGTCTTGACCAGGGCTGGATCGAACACGGCGCCGGATTGCTCGCGGACAAATCCGAGCGCCCTCTCCAAAGTCCAGGCCTCGCGATAAGGCCGTCCGGCGAGCAGCGAATCGACCGAATCGGCAAGCTTAAGAACCCGTGCTCCGAGCGGAATATCCGCTCCCTTCAGCCCATAGGGATATCCGCCCTGATTGCCCGATGTGTCACCGTCGAATCGCTCGTGATGATGCCGAATGATCGGGCGAACGTCTTCGAGATGGGCAAGGCCTTTAAAAAACTCCTCGCCGACAATTGAATGCGCTCGAACCGCGCGCCGCTCCGAATCTGTAAGAGGCCCTTCGCGCTGAAGCATCTCCACGGGAAGCGATGCCTTGCCAACGTCGTGAAGCATCGCGGCCAGAACGAGCGAGATCACGTCGGCCACCGCAAGGTCCAGCTCCCTCGCAATCAGGAGACACAGAAACGCGACCCGGCGGCTGTGGACGGGATTGAACGGTTCCTTCTTGTTCAGATTGGCCAGCAAGCTGGAGATTACGACATCGACCGAATCCGAACGGGAGCCGGGCAGTTCGAGCAGCGCTTCGGTAAGCTGGCGCTTCTTTCGCTCGGCCTTGTTCATATACATATCCGCGTCGGCCTCGGCAAGCAATGTCGAGATCGTCTCGGCGTTGGCCGAACGCAGACCGATGCTGATGTCGATCATGCCGCGTTCGTCTTCCTGTTCGCTATTGCGGTCGATGAAGGCCTGCTCGATACGATCCTGAACGCGCCGCGCCAGCTCTTCAGAGGTGTTGACCATCAGGACAACGAACTCATCACCCCCATATCGCACGACGATATCAAGCTCGCGAACGCAGGTCTGAATGATGCCCGCGGTCTCTCGCAGGATGTAATCGCCGAAGACGTGGCCATAGAGATCGTTCGTCCGTTTGAAATCGCACAGGTCGAGCATCAGCATGCTGATCGGAGAGTTGTATCGCCTGACGCGCGGGATCTCGACCTCCAGGACGCGGTCCAGGAAGTATCGATTATGACATCCGGTCAGCGAATCTGTCTCGGCCTGATGCTGCACGGCCATGCGCTCGCCGAGCGCCGTGATCGCCCCGGCCGAGAGAGCGCCGAAGCTCGTCACCGCTTCGGGCATGATGAAGGCTTCGTGGCCGCGCGGCTGATCGGCATAGATGAATCCCACCGCGTTCGCGCCGATCTTGAGCGGGATGACGATCGCTCCTCGGAAATCTTCGCCGATGTCGAAACGCTTGAGATCGGATGCCGGATCGTCGGCGCGCGTAATGAAGCGTGGAGTCCCCCTGCGGACGATCTTGACGAAAAAATCGTCCTCCTCGGATAAAGCGATGGCAAACGGGGTGAACGAGGAATCAAAACCAGTGTGAAGCTTGCAGCGGTAAGACTTCGAATTCACGTCGTGCAGGGCCAGATAGATTCTCCGCAAAGAGAAGTGTCGATGGACCTGCTCGATTAACGCGCTATGCAGGGCTGCCTCATCCGTCCCGGTCAGCAGATCGGTCATCGAGGCGCTGACTGCTGCCAGGGCTTCGCCTTGCAGCTTGAGACACGCGGAGACCAGAATCGGTGGCAAGGCCTCGCCCGCAGCCCGTGTCAATTCGATCAGCGCTGCGTGTAGAGCTTCATCGCACGCGGCCTTTGCGGGCTCTACCTTGAACGAAAGCATCAGGACGCAGCCGGTATCGTGCCGCGCAGCCGTGGCAAGCCAGGCGCCCGGATGCCCCTCTCCGCAGAAGATCGACGCCTTTTCATCCAAATACAGCCAGTGCTCGGGGCCCTGGCTCTCAATCGAGCACGCCGCAGGCCCCACGGCTCGTTCTTGAATCGACGGCTTCACCTCGACGACTTCAAACTGGCGCGAGTGGGCGAGCGTCTGGCG
>JAJFLK010000496.1 GCA_021772735.1 Candidatus Sumerlaeota bacterium
CGCAGCAGGCGGCCCTGCTCTTCGCCAAGGGCCGTCCCGAGGCCGGCGACGACGTTGCAAATCCCATTGCTGTGCAGAGCGATCCAATCCATGTAGCCCTCAAGGACGATGACCCGGCCCTCAGTGCGAATTGCATCGCGCGCGGTGCCCAGGCCGAACAAGAGCTTGCCCTTGTGGAAAAGCAGCGTCTCCGGAGAGTTCAGATACTTCGGGCCCTCATCGCCCTGGACCAGCCGGCCTCCGAAACCGACGATATCGTTATTCGGATGATCGGTGATCGGGAACGTGATTCGCGCGCGGAAGCGGTCGTAAAATTTCCCGCGATCCGAGCGTCCGGCCAGCCCGGCCTCGGCGATCTGCTCCGGCGTGTATCCTCGGCGCTCGGCGACCTTGATGAATCCGTCATATCCGGGAGGCGCGAAACCCAGGCCATAGGTCTTGATCTGGTCCGGCGTGATACCGCGATCCTCGATGTATGCCCGGGCAGGCCCTGCATCGGGATGCTCGGAGAGTTGGGTCGAGAAGTATTCTGCCGCCAAAGCACAGACCCCGAGCAGGAGTTTGCGTTTTTCGCGATCGCGCTCGGCCTCCTCGCGGCTCTTCGAGGAGTGGAACTCAGGCACGCGAATGCCAAAGCGACGAGCGATCAGTTCGATCGCCATCGGGAAATCGACCTTCTCGTATTCCTGCACAAACTTAATGGCGTCGCCTCCGACGCCGCAGCCGAAGCAGTGATAAAAGCCGAACTCTGGATTGACGTTGAATGAGGGCGTCTTCTCATCGTGAAACGGGCAGTGGCCCTTCCAGGTCCGGCCCGTCCGCTTGAGCGTCGGAACGTAATCCGAGATCAGATCCTCGATGGCGATGTCGCGCTTAAGCTCTTGGGCGAATTCGACAATGTTGGTGGCGTTGGAGGCCATGATACGCCCTGGGGGCTCGGGATGAGTGGGCTCCCGAGAAATAGAGAAAAGATGCCTCCCCGTTGCCGGGGAGACTGACGAAACTCTGAGCGAAAGAACAGAGCGCGCGGTTGTTCCCGCAAAGCTCTAATGTATACCAGCTCTGGCCGGGCGTCTCAACGGCGCTCAAAGGCACAAATGATGGGAAATGGCCGATTTTCGGCCTGAGCCGTCGGGGTCAGGGCAGTTGAACCATCTGCCACTTCCAGACTCGCGTATCGAGGAAACTGTTGTTGAGCGACCAGACGACGACGCGGCGCGAGTTGATGAATGCCGCGCCTTCGCGGGCCAGGTTCTGGGGCACCTGGTGGCCTGATGCCGCGCCGAATCGCAGGGTAATCGGAACCGCAGTCTCCCGCGCCAGGTGCGCGCTGAAGCTTGCCGATGGGATTTTCTCATGGCCCGCGTTCGAGTCGCCCATAATGAGGATCGGGGAGTCCTCGACATCCACATATTTGACCTCAAGCGGACCGACGCGAACCTGCTTCCAGGTCTCCGCGATGGGCGGGTAATTGACCTGCTGCGCGGGCGGGAGCAGGCCGACCAGCCAGCCGTCGAAGGGGACCGGGACGTCACGGATGATGTAATCGCCGAGGTCGGGCACTGCGGCCTGGACGAAATCGTATCGGCGCAGTCGATCGGCAAGGAACTCCGCAGCCTTCATAATGGCCGGGGTAGACCAGTGCGTATCGGCCTCGTGGTAGAGCTGCTCGGCGGCCGCGGCCTTTTCGGTCATGAAGAACGGACGCAGAATGTCCACCACCTCGATGCCGGCTTCGGACAGTTCAAGCATGAGTTTCTTCACGCGCGGCGCCAGTTGGTAAAACTCCGGAATATCCTCAGCGCCCATCACGTTCTCTGGGAAAAGAAAGATCCGATCCGGGATTGGCATGAAGATGAAGTCAACGCCACGGGCCGAGAGTTGCGCCGCGAAGTCGACGATCACGTCGAACGGCAAATCGCTATCGGTGGCGGGCGTATTGGTCAGCCAGAGTTCTTCTTCAAGGGAGAAAATGCTGCGCTGTACGTAGAGCCAGCCATTAGTCCCGATGACGGGGACATCGCCAAACGTCAGCCCTTCGATTGAGGCCAGCGCGGCCTGTCGGAACGGCGCGACATTGTTCTGATAGCCTTGCCATGAACCGCCGAAGCATTCGAGCTCGCTGCGCAGCGTGGCCAGCGTTGCGGCGATCGCATCGGCGCGAGGCCCGGCGACGGCCTTGGTCGCCTGCATGGCCGCGAGCTTCGCGGGGTCCAGCGTCCGCCGGGCGCGTGCGGCGCGAGCCGGCGGCTCCGTTCCCGCACTGGAGATGACTTTCCAATCTTCAACCCAAAAGACGGGCGAGGCGTAATCCTCAGTGTCGTCGACGCGCATGATCGTCTTGAGCTGGTTCGCCACCTGATCGTAGGGCGTGAGGCGAAGTTCCAGGCGATCCCCCGCGCCGATGTCTTTGGTATCGAGCGTCTCCCAATCACGGAACGCCCACATGACCGCGACGAACTCGGGCGAATCCAACGAGCCTGAACGGACTTCATCAAGCTTGAATTTCAGGTAGGTCAGGCAGTGTTTGTATCCCGCGAACTGCGGGTCGGGAATTTGCGAGGCGATCTCGACGGTCGCGATGACGGTGGCCGGGGATAAGCCGGCGTCGGCTGATTCGCCCTGCGCGCGGGCGCCGAGCGGAAGTCCCGCCGCGAGCACGAGCAAGGCGAGCCGATAAACCCGCAAGGGTGATTTTGTAAAATTGCGATTCATCGTTCTTCTAACGGGAGCATATATGAATGTAGGGACGTTCGTCTACGCGAACGGCATACGGAGCGTCTTTCGATCGTGAAGAATTGAATCAGATCTCGTTTTGGCGAGGGGCCGCTCGACATCGAATCAGGTCTCGTCCAGCGGGCAGTTGTTATTGATACCGTAGATTTGCCGCAATCCGAATAGCGCGAGATCGGGTTCGATTCCGTGAAGAAAGGGCATCTGGGCGCTGAAGCGGTCGGCGTCGCCGCCGGTCGCGATGACGCGAACGCTCTCACCGATCTCATCGCGGGCGCGATCGACGAGCGCTGTCATCGCGCCAAGGTACCCGTGGATAAGGCCCGAACGGATGGACTCCACGGTTGTCCGGCCCAGGACGCTTTCGGGTTCGGCGAGGTCGATGGGCGGGAGCTTGGCCGTGCCGCGCGCCAGGGCTTCGACGCTCATCTCAAGGCCGGGCATGATCGCCCCGCCCAGGTAGGTCGGCGGGGAGCCGGGCCGTTCGGGTGCCGCGATATAATCGAGCGTGACCGCCGTCCCGACGTCCAGCATCAAAAGCGGGGCGCCATGGATCAGGTTTCCGCCGACCGCATTGGCGAGTCGGTCCATGCCGACCTCAGCCGGATTCTTATATCCATTGACGATGCCGATCTCGGTCTGGGGGTCCAGTATCATCGGCTCGATATGCGTGGCGCTTCGGATGGCCGTGGCCAGGGAATCCGCAACTCGTGGCACAACCGAAGACAGGATGGCGCCTTCGAGCGCCGTGGCGTCTCCGAGCAACCCTTGAATCTGCATGGCATATTCATCGGCCGTGCGGCGGCGATCGGTCGAGAGCTTCCATGTATGACGCAGGTGACCGAGAGTGAACAGGCCGATGTGCGTGCGCGTGTTGCCGACGTTAAGGACTAGAATCATGAAGGGTTCGCTCCGCTGGAAGCCGGGTGAATTTGGTCCCGAGATGAAGTCGGGCCCCCGGCGCATCGCGTTTCGGTGAAGACTGATCGCGTTGCGGGTGATACCAGAGACGCCGCGTTTTATCAATGAAGTGAATGTATTGATACTCTGGGCCAGACCGGTGATGGCCCGATTCGGAGCAGTGGGAACGGCATGCGGGGCCCGCTCGGAGGCCGCGGATTCACGCCTTTTAGCACCACTCAAGATCGTCCAAGACTCCCGAATTTCGCCTGTTTGGAGCCCGCCGGAGACGACAAAAGATCGGGCTTTAGAAGCCCGGAGATGGCCCGGAATAATGGGAATGTGTGAAAGAAATCCACCGGCTGTGGAAAACTGAAAAAGACTGCTGTATTTATTGGGTTTATGAGTTCAGATGCTTTGCCTCGGGACTTGACAATTTGCCTCCGATCAGGTCTAATTATTGAAGGGTCGGCACACCCGTGGCGGCCCTTTGAAGCCTTCGGGCTGAAAATGGCCGCTTAAACCCTTTCAGGCAGCCCCGAAAACGGAAAAGTCCCGCCGAAGCGCCGCAAGGCACCCCGGAATCGACCCAGGCATGGATTGGTTGAAGCCGGGCGGGGCGGGTCTGTTGCCCGGAAGCCGGCGCGCAATTTCCCGCTCAAGATTCGAAATCGCAGACGAGGTTCCACCCGATGGCCGCACCCGGAAAAACGAACGCAAAGCCCGCCAAGGGCGAATATTCAACTCGAAGCATCCAGGCGCTTGAGGGCCGCGATGCGGTTCGCAAACGCCCCGCAATGTATATCAGCAATACGGATTCGCTGGGGCTGCATCACCTGGTATGGGAGGTGATCGATAACTCAGTTGATGAGGCGATGGCCGGCCATTGCACAAAGATCGACATCGTGGTTCATAGCGACGACTCGATCACGATCGTCGATAACGGGCGCGGCATTCCCGTCGATCCGCACCACGACAAGCGGTTCAAGGGCAAGACCGCCGTCGAAGTTGTGATGACCGTGCTTCATGCCGGCGGGAAGTTCGACAATGAAGCTTACAAGTTCTCGGCCGGGCTTCATGGCGTTGGCGTCAGCGTTGTGAACTTTCTATCGGAATGGCTTGAGATCGAAGTCAAGCGCCAGGGCGGGATTTACCTCCAGCGTTACGAGCTCGGAATCGCCAAGACGAAGCTGGAGAAAATCGGTTCGAGCAAGAAGACGGGCACGATTATCCGCTTCAAGCCTGACCCCACGATTTTTACGGCTTCCTCCTTCAAATACGAAACTCTGGCCGCGCGTTTTCGCGAGGTCGCGTTCCTGAACGCGGGGCTTGAACTCGCGTTCGAGGACGAGCGGACAGGCCAATCGGACCAGTGGAAATTCAATGGCGGAATCATTGAGTTCGTCAAGCTGCTCAACACGAACAAGGATGTGGTTTTTCGCACGCCGATCACTTTCCATCGGACTCGCGAATTCGCGAAAAGCGACGGATCAGGCAAAGATTCGCTCGAGCTGGAGATCGCCATTCAATACAACGACGGATTCGACGAGAATGTCCTCAGCTTCGCAAACAACATCAATACGCGCGATGGCGGGACGCACCTCTCGGGCTTTCGCAAGGCCTTGACCCGGACGGTCAATGATTACGCCAAGCGCAATAACCTGCTCAAGAATTTCAAAGAGACGATCACGGGCGATGACCTGCGTGAAGGCCTGACTTCGGTCGTGTCGGTCAAGATCTCGAACCCGCAGTTCGAGGGTCAGAACAAGGGCCGTCTGTTGAATGCCGAGATCGCGGGCTGGACCGAGCAGATGGTCAACGAGGCGTTGAGCGAGTATCTTGAGGAGAATCCCAAGATCGGCAAGAAGGTCGTGGATAAAGGCATGACGGCGGCGCGGGCTCGGGTCGCGGCGCGCCGGGCGCGGGATATCGTCCGCAAGTCCGCGCTGGATTTCACCTCGCTGCCGGGCAAGCTGGCCGATTGCTCGGAGAAAGACCCCGATCTTTGCGAATTGTATCTGGTCGAGGGCGATTCGGCGGGCGGTTCGGCCAAGCAGGGCAGAGATCGGCATTTCCAGGCGATCCTGCCTTTGCGCGGTAAGATTCTGAACGTGCAGAAAGCCCGGCTCGATCACGTCCTCTCGAACAACGAGATTCGATCGATGGTGACGGCGC
>JAJFLK010000497.1 GCA_021772735.1 Candidatus Sumerlaeota bacterium
GTCGCATTCGCGGCATTGAGATCAACCTCCACGTCACGCTGTTGCTCACGGGCGTGCTCTGGATTCTTCCCGCTCTTGCCGCTCCAGATATTCCTGTTGCGCTGGCTCACTCGGCGGCTCTGATCTTCACGGTCTTCGGAAGTGTTCTCCTGCACGAGCTCGGTCACTGCTATGGCGCTCACCTTGTCGGCGGGCGGAGCGAAGCGATCGTCCTCTGGCCCCTTGGCGGCCTCGCTCTGACGCGTGACACTCAGGCCACTCCATCCGATGAATTCCTTGTCGTCCTGCTCGGCCCCGTCGTGTCTCTTGCGATCGCTGCGGTCGCGACGCTCGCCCACTTCGCCCTGCCTCAAGCCATGCTGGGAGAATACATTGCCGGGCGGATCTTCCTTACCGGGATCTCGACTCTGATGTGGGTCAACTGGATGCTCTTCGTCTTCAATATGGTCGTCCCTCTGTTTCCGATGGACTGCGCCCGATTGATCCGTTCGCATTTCTCGGCGAATCACAATCCGCAGAAGATCACCTATAACGTCTGCCTGGTCGGAATTTTCACCGCAGGCATGATGACCTGCCTGAGCGTGGTCGCCGCCTTCATTCCACTGCCCCTGATTGGCGCCGACGGACAGATCTTCTTCATCTTGATCGCGGGCTTCGGCGTCTTCAGCTGCCTGAACGAAATGCGACAAATCGAATATGCGGACGTTTATTCGGGATTCTGGACCGACGAGTCGCCGATCAAAGACTCCTGGGCTCGTCTGGTTCAAGCCTTGCTCACCATCCGTAAAAAGGCGCCGATCCAGATCATCCAAAGTAATGCCTCCGCTGCATCCCCTTTGGCTGCGGAGAAAAAACGCCGCGCCGCCATTATCTCTCTTGATGGCGAATCCACAGCCGATGCGCTTGAAGCTGAACTGAGCGAAGCCATCGACGCCGAAGACTTCGTCCGCGCCGCAGAAATCCGGGATCTCATGCGCAATCCAACCACTCATTCTCCGAAAAGGTCATGACTTTGCCGAGCCCCGAAGCAGCGGCCGGGGTCCAACTTCGCGAGGCCATCCGCGCCGAGGCGCTCCGTCTTGGCTTTTCCCTCGTCGGATTTACGACGGCCGATCCTCTGGGCGACGCAGTCGATCGGCGTTGGCGTCGATGGCTCGATAAGGATCGCGCCGGACGCATGGAGTACTTGCGCAGGCCCGAACCAAGGCGAACACATCCGCGCGATCTGCTGGCCGAAGCCCAAAGCGTGATCGTCGTGGCCGCGCAATACTACGACGGCGATCATGACGGCGAAAACGAGGACGAACGCGACGGCGCGAATCGAGCACGCGACGCGCCAGCCTCGCTGGATGTAAGCGCCGGCAAAGCCCGCGCCGTACCGCACAACAAACCCGCCCGAGGCAAGATCGCTCGTTATGCCTGGGGACGCGACTACCACGGTGTCCTAAAAGAGAAACTGGGCGAACTGGCGCGATGGATCGAGAGGGCGGCGCCCCACTTTGATCTCGCGCCGCCGGCGAGCTGGCGCGCCGTCACGGACAGTGCGCCGCTCGACGAACGCTCGCTGGCCGAGCGCGCGGGCCTCGGCTTCTTCGGGAAAAACACGCTCCTGCTCAATCCCGAAATCGGCTCGTGGTTTCTCCTGGGCGAGTTGTTGCTATCGATCGCGATCCCTCCCGATGAGCCCGTCGTCGGATCGTGCGGCTCGTGCCGCCTTTGCCTCGACGCCTGCCCGACCGGGGCCTTCGTTGGGCCCTTCGATCTGGACCCGCGCCGTTGCATCTCATACCTCACCATAGAGCAGCCCGATCCAATCCCCGCCGAGCTCGCGCGCCGCCAGTCCGGGTGGGCCTTTGGTTGCGATCTCTGCCAGGAAGTTTGCCCGTTCAATGAGGCGCCGGCCCCTCGTCTGTTATCGGCTCTGGCCGCGAGCGAAGGAATGGGGCGATTCATCGAGCGTGAAGAGATCGAGGCGACGCCGTCCAACAAGGCGTTCGCGCGAAAATGGGCCCACACGCCGCTGGAACGCGCCGGCCTCAAGGGCTTGAAAAAGAACCTCGCGGCGCTGGCGGTCTCCCCCGAGCCCAACGTCGCCAAGACGGACATCGTCGAACCCGGCGCTGCGGATTCGTAAAGCAGGTATCCAATTCGAAAGCTCGGGGCAAGAACCCGGGCCGGCCTTACTCGCCCGTGTCGAACTCGGGATCGCTGAAGTCGTAGACCTTGCGGATGAAAAAGAAGATCGGCCCATAGGCGCGGGCCAGTTCGGCATCGGGCGTCTCGATTTCTACGGCAACCGAAATCTGACCCTCGAATGGAATCCCCGCCGGCGTCTCGTAGCGCATGAATTCGTATCCGCGCCCCAGTTCGCGCTTCAGGCTGAAGGCAAAAAAATCTTCGGCCGTGACGTGAAAGCTTCGGACCGCCGCCTCGCCTTGATAGAGCGTGATGTTCAATTCGAGCGGACTGAGCGTGTGGTCCTTGCTTCGGAACTCAGGGTCATCCCAGGCGCCCTGGAGATAAAGTCCCGCGACGTGCCCGCCGCGATATCGGTGCTCGAACGGCCAGACGCCCGCGATTCCCCGCCGCGAGAGATCAACCTCAGCTTCAATCAGACGCGGGTAATACATGTCGTCCGGGGCGAAGGCCTCGGCGATGACTCGCGAGATCGGCCCCGCACCGGTATAGAGCCGGCGGCATCCGCACGGCACGATCAACAAGGGCAAAAGGAACAGGGAGAGGCTGCGCGTGAGATTGATTTTCATAGTGGCTTTCGATGTTACGAATATGGGCGTACGGAGCCGAAAGACTGAAACCCGAAATCGAGCGGCGTCACTCACTTCTCATCCTGCCCGAATCACCCATCCGCAATGTCCGTCAGCTCGGCGCGCAGGACGGTCACGGCATGGCCCGAGAGCCTGACGCGATCACCGTCTAATGCGACATGGACGACGCCCCCGCGAGGCGAAGCCTGGTATGCGTTCATCGCGTCTTTGCCGAGCTTGCCGGACCAGTAAGGCGCGAGGCAACAGTGCGCCGAACCTGTCGCGGGATCCTCATTGATACCAAGCGCGGGCGCAAAGAAGCGCGAGATGAAATCAAATTCACCGCCCTCGCTTCGGCTCGTCACGATCACGCCGCGAGCCGGCAAGGCCGCGATCCCGTTCAGATCCGGTTCAAGTGCTCGAACCTCGGCTTCGGTCGCCAGCTCGACCAGAATATCGGACCCGTCGCAACCGACGAACACAGGCGCCACTCCGAGCACGGCGCCCAGCTTCGCGGCGATATCCACATCATCAACCCACGGATGAGAGGGATCGATCGGGCACGCGGGACAGATCATCTCGATTGCGTCGCCGGCGCGCTCGGCCGTGAGCAACCCGCTTCGAGTATGGAACCGGACATGCTCCTCAATCCCAAGCAGCCCCTGTTCCCAGAGGATATGGGCTGCGGCGAGCGTCGCGTGACCGCACAGGTCGACCTCGGCCACCGGGGTAAACCAGCGCAGGTCATATGAACCGTCATCGCGCCGGACGAGGTATGCCGTCTCCGAGATGTTGTTCTCCAGCGCAAGGCTTTGCATCCAAACGACTTCGCGCGGCTCGCTCAGGATACAAATCGCCGCCGGATTGCCCGAAAACGGGCGATCGGCAAATGCATCGACCTGGAAGAAAACCTGTCCCATTGTGTACCACCTCACTCCAAACTCAACGCCGAACCCGAGAATCTCCCGCATCGGGCTCGTGGGTGGCAAGTTTATTCGATCTAAGGCCGCGCTCCGACGGGTGGGGCCAAGCATCCCACGATTCAAAACCGTTGACGCCCCCGTCATCGTGAATCTACTATACCGTTTCCTTTGGCCCATCATCGGCCCGTCATCGAGGAGCGGCAAGTACCGCACGGGATCGCGACAGGCACAGGGGAGGGGCGACTGGCCGTCTCATCCTACGTTTCGCCAGGCAGTTTTCAGTGGGAAGGGAAGATCATGAATTTGAAGAATATTCGCAGGGCATGGGGGGTCGTCGCAATCGCGGCCGCCTGTGGATTGAACGGTATCGCATCAGCACAGGAAGCCGCGGCAACGCCCGCGCCGACGCCGGAGCCCGTCTTTTCGGCCGAGACCGCCGATGAAGTCATCAAGATGAACATCGAGGCAAGCGGCGGAGAGGCAGCAATGCTTGCCCTCAAGAACGTCTCGCGCAAGGCCGAGGTTTCGGTCGATGGCGCCTTCGGCATGATGGAAGGCACGAGCACATCGGTCGTCGTTCCCTGGGAAAAGGCTTACACGAATACGGATCTTGGCGCGTTCATTCAGTCCTCCGGCTGGAACGGCGAAGCCGCCTGGGCCGACGGCATGATGGGGCTGACCGACGTCGACACGAGTTCCACGGAGTTCCGCCAGCTCGAAGGCGCCGCGGCGCTCAATCCGTTCGTCAAAATGAAGGACGATGTTGAGGTCGTCAAACTGGCCGATCACATCAGCGACGACGCGGAGCACTGGGTGATCCAGACCACGGGCCCCGATGGCCAGGCCGTTCACATTCACGTCGATAAGGCCAGCAAGCTGATCGGCATGATCGTTCTGCCCGATGTCGAGAACCCGATGTTCGGCACCGTCAACATCACGATCATGTTCGACGATTATAACGCGTATGGCGGCGTCCAGTTTGCCGATTCGCAGAGCATGACCGCCGGCGAAATGCTCGACATGGCCACCGACTACACCGAGACGACCATCAATGGCGACATCGACGAGAGCATCTTCGACAAACCGCAGCCGCCGGCGCCGCCCGCGCCCGCCGCTCCGGCCAGCCAGCCCAGTGGCGGCTGATTTGCGTGCAGGTCTGATGCGTGGCTCGCTTGAGCGCATATGAAAACAAGGCGTCCCTCCAGCTCGGAGGGGCGCCTCTTTTATTACCAGCCCGTCTCAACGCGATTTGGCCAGGGAACTAATGCCGCCGGCCCCCGGGCCTATCGGATCTTCGCCACCTTGGCCCATCGGCGGCTCGCGACCGACTCCAACACGGCTTCGAGCACGGCCTGGGTTTGAGCGCCGCTGCGAAAATCTGGTTGGACATCGCCATCGGTCGCGATCGCTTCGAGCATATCGTAGAGCTGGTGCGTGAAAGTGTGCTCCCAGCCAATGACGTGGCCCGGAGGCCACCAGTTCTTGAGGTAAGGATGCGTTGCCTGCGTGACGAGGATATTGCTGAACCCACGAAGCCGGGCGGGCCGCGATGTGTTGTCGTAGAAGTGGAGCCGGTTCATATCTTCGAGGTCGAACGCAAGCGACCCTTTGTCGCCGTTGATCTCGAAGCGGTTGGCGTTATCGCGGCCCGTCGCGAAACGGGTGACTTCCATCACGCCTCGCGCGCCGCATTCGAAGCGAAGCAGGGCCGAGGCGGCATCGTCGACCGTGACCCGGCCCATGACGTCCGGGTTGTCCGGAAGAGGCCGCTGCTTGATGAACGTCTCGGCGTCCGCACTGACGCTGCCGATCTCTCCGACGAGGTATCGCGCAAGGTCGATGACGTGTGCGCCCAGATCGCCCAGCACGCCGGAACCGGCCCGCTTTTTCTCCATCCGCCACAGGCGCGGAACTTCGGGATCGACGAGCCAGGATTGCAGGTAAGCGGCGCGGAAATGAAAGATCCGGCCCAG
>JAJFLK010000498.1 GCA_021772735.1 Candidatus Sumerlaeota bacterium
CCTCGGGCCGCATGATCTCGTAGGTAAGGCGTTCCTTGATCATGCCGTCCTGGTGAATGCCGGCTTCGTGCGCGAAGGCGTTCGCGCCGACGATGGCCTTATTCGCCTGCACGCGCATGCCTGTCACGCGGGTGAGAAGGCGCGATGCCCTGTATATTTCCCCGGTGTTGATCGTGGACTCGATGCCATAGAACTCGCCGCGCGTTCGCAGCGCCATAACGACCTCCTCCATCGAGGCGTTGCCCGCACGCTCGCCGATGCCGTTGATCGTGCACTCGACCTGACGCGCGCCGGCTTCCACGCCCGCGAGCGAATTGGCCACGGCCAGGCCCAGGTCGTCATGGCAATGCACCGAGGTGATGACGTCTTTCATTCCCGGCGTGTTCTCGCGCAGATAGGCGATGAGCTCGCCGTACTGCGCGGGCACGGCGTAACCGACCGTGTCGGGGATGTTGATCGTCGTCGCGCCTTCGCCGATGGCCGCGCCGATGACCTTGCACATGAAGTCCCAATCCGAACGGCTCGCGTCTTCGCAAGAGAACTCGATGTCGTCCGTATATGATTTGGCGAGTTTGACGGCCTCGGCCGCGGCCTTGAGGACTTCATCACCGCTCATGCGCAGCTTCTTCACCATATGAATCTCGCTCGTCGCGATAAACGTATGGATTCGCCTGCTCGCCGCCGGAGCGATGGCTTCGCCCGCACGGATGATATCGGGCTTGTTCGCCCGCGCGAGGCCGCAGATCGTCGGTCCCGCCACTTCGGTCGCGATCCGGTGGACCGCGTCGAAATCGCCATCCGAGGAGATCGGAAACCCGGCTTCGATCACGTCAACGCCGAGGCGCGCTAGCTGGTGAGCCACCTCCAATTTTTCTTCGATGTTCATCGTTGCGCCCGGCGATTGCTCGCCGTCGCGCAGGGTCGTGTCGAATATGACGACCTTTTCGTTCATTGCCATCACCCCTTCCTTCGTGGATTAACGCCGGCCCCGATTTCGCTGGTTCGAGAGGCCGTGCGTCGCGAAACTTTGGTCTGAGCCTTCGAGCAGGAGCGATGAAGCCGAGGCCTCCAAAAAAGAAAACGCCCCCGAACGAAACTCAATTCGTTCAGGGGCGCGTAAATCCGATTGGGATCGGGGGTTACTCGCGGTACCACCCTGATTCGGCAGTTCGCGCCGCGCCGGAAGTGGCGCATGGCAGACTGCCCTTCATTCAGGCCGTTTAACGGGGGCCGGCCGAGGCCAGCTACTCGCCGGAGATCGCATGAATCTCCGGGTTCACCAACCTTGCTCCGAGGTGAGTTCGGACGGACCGCTCGCTGCCTCGCACCAACCGGCAGCTCTCTGGGGGGCGGGGACCGCCTTACTACTCCTCATCAACACATTCGTGATCTGTCAAACCAACCAAGGCGACGCGCCAGCGCCACCGTGTTCATGGACCTCATACCCCAGCTCTATCGGTCGGGTCAAGCCGTAAAGTTAATCCTGTAAGGGAAAGCACAGGTAGATGCGTCTTCACAGGAGGGCTTGCCCGAGAGGCAAAATATCTGGTGAGAATTTTCGTCGACCGGGGGATTATTGGCGCATGATCCAAATCACGCACAAAGACACAGGTGTGATTTTGTGCGAAGTGGAAGGCGCTTCGCTCCAGCGCGCCGATCTTTCGGGGCAGATCCTGGACGGGGCGGATCTGGAGCGCGTGAAGCTGATCGGCGCGAATCTGGCCGGAACGGTTCTGTATCGGGCTCGGCTCGCGCGCGCAGAGCTGGACCGCGCCGACTTCGAGGGCGCTTGCCTCTTGGGTGCCGACCTTACGCACACGATGATGAGCGGTGTCCGGCTCGTAGGAGCAGATCTGAGAGAGGCAAATTTCGAAGGCGCGAAGATGATGGGATTTGAGGCGCCCGGAGCAGATTTCCGGCGTGCGGTGTTCAGAGGCGCTCTTCTCAGTGACGCGAATTTGCAGGGCGCACGCTTGAGCCGGACTGACTTACGCGAAGCTACGGCCACGGCCACGAACTTCAGAGGGGCTAACCTCTCCGACGCCGATCTCAGTGACGCTGCCCTGGGGAGCGCCGATCTTGAGGGAGCTAATTTGTTCCGCGCGTTCCTGCGCCGGACAAACTTGACGCTGGCCAGCTTGAAGAACGCACGGCTCGGCCGCGCCGATTTGAGCGGGGCGGTCTTGGACCGGGCCCGGCTGCCCGAGGCGGATTTAAGCGGCGCGTTGCTGATCCGTTCGAACCTGAGCAGCGCCAACCTGCAAGACGTCAATTTCGAGGGGGCGCGGCTTACCGGCGCGACGCTCTTTGCCGCTGACCTGAGCAGGACGAATCTCGCCGGCGCGAATCTCTCCGAAGCGAGCCTCACGAAGACCCAATTTGATGGCGCATCGTATGACGCGAAAACCAGCTGGCCTGAGGGATTCGATCCCGAGGCGGCCGGGGCCCGATTGACGTCCTGAGTGCTTAGGGGCCCCTTTTTCACCCTCCGCGTTGACACGCGATCAGCTTCATCGATATGATACGAGGGTTGGGCGAGTCAGACTAATTGGGTGATCTTGGGCGCAGGGGCGTTTCGGTTCTTCTTCTTCTTGAGAAACGGAGCGGACCAGATTACTCGGATGTTTTTCGATCACAGGGCCCATGAGGGCCTGAGTCGTGTGGCATTTGCCGACAGACTTTGGCAGGAAGCCTGGGCTGAATCTTGTACAGGAGATTTGGCGTTATGGATGTATGAGACACGTCGGCAGGGGCAGACGCGGCAGCAGTCCCTTTTTTTTTGTGAGGGGGCCGGCAGGGACGAGAACTCGATGAAGATCGCTTACACCGGAATCGGAAGTGATGAACTCCGCGCGCGGATCGAATCTGTCGCATCGGCATTAGGCATGCAGCCGGGCGCCGTGGATTTCTCGGGTGAATCGGATCGTTCATACGATGCCGAGCGTGACTGGGAGATCATCGTCCTGGGTTCGACAAACGGCCAGAACGGATTGGTCGATCGAGTCGATCGCCTCGTGCATGTCAATCCGGTCGGCTTCGTGATCGCGCTCGATCCGGCGGGAACCCAGACCTCTCGAAACCAGCTTCAGAAGGCCGGCGCCTTCGAGGCATTGTCGGATAATCCCGATTTCGAGGATTTGCAATTCGCGATCAGCCGAGCGCATCAGCTGTATCTTCGGCGCGAGCGTCAGATGGACACAGAGAAGATGAGCGTCATCACCCAGCTCGCCGCCGGCGTGAATCACGAGATCAATAACCCGCTGACCGGATTGATGGGAACCGCCGAACTCATCCTGCTTGAGAACCGAGACCTGCCGGAGAAAATTCGCGGAGATATCGAGACGATTCTCGCCCAGGCGCGCCGCATCCAGACGATCACTCGGAGGCTGAAGCATCTGGATCATCTGCGCACCGTGCATTACGAAGGCGGCGAATCGATGCTGGACTTGTCTGGCGTCGGGGAAGAAAGCGAAGCGGGTGTCAGGGGCGGAGAAGATTTCGTCTTTGGCTCGCCACGGATCTTTATCGTCGATGACAACGAGCTGATCATCGATTTGATCGAGCGGCTGTTGGCGAGCCGATTCTCCGTCGATCACGCGACGCGTCCTTACGATGCGCTGAACCGATTGCGTGACAACGAATACGATCTGATCCTTGCCGATCTCGTGATGCCGCAAATGGATGGCCTTGAGCTCATTCGAGAAATCCGGCGTATGAATCCAGACCAGCGCGTCGTGATAACGACGGCCTACCCCGCAGACGAGCGGGTCAGCCAGGCATTGCTTGAGGGCGCGCTGGGGATGATCAAGAAACCTTTCAACTTCGAAGAGCTTGAGGGCCAGCTTTGGGCGGCTCTCAAGGCGCCGATGCCCGCGCACCGAGGCGAGCACTGAGTCCCGGGACTCCCAGCACAACGGGAACGAGGCTCGACACCCGTTCGTTGCGATTGATCGGGATTACGGATCGCGAAGTGCTCGGCATGGGCGGCCAGGTCGAGGCCGCGCGTCGCGCGCTCAATGGCGGCCTGCCGGCGTTGATGCTCCGCGAGAAAGATTTGCCCGATGAGGAATTGCTTCGGCTCGGCGCGAGCTTGCGCCGAGTGACGCAAGCCACTGGCGCTATTTTCCTCGTCAATCGCCGGCTCAAGATTGCTCGGGCCATTGGCGCCGATGGCGTCCATCTCGGCGCGCAGGGGCCGAGCCTGGCCGAAGCGCGCGCCGTTCTGGGCGAGACCGTGATCCTCGGCTATTCGGCGCACGACCTAAACGAAACGCTCGACGCCTTCGAGCGCGGCGCAGACTACGTCATCTTTAGTCCAATCTACGAGACGCCGAGCAAGCGAGGCATCTTGAAGCCGGTCGGTCTTGAGGCTCTGGCGCGGGTTGTTGAAGATGCGCCGGGTCCGGTCATCGCGCTTGGCGGCGTCTGCGCCGCGAACGTCGCCGAGGTCGCCAAGACCGGCGCCTGCGGAGTTGCCGCTATTCGTGCCGTCTTCGCCGAGGCCGATCCAGGCGGAGCCTGCCGGGTATTGCTTGAACGGTGGGACGCGGCTTTGGCCGCGAGGCCGGACTCGACGACCGCCTGACGACCGGGCGCACGCTCAATTCGTTCGCGCTCCGATTCGTTTCTCGGCGCCCTAAGATGTCGAAATCGCAGAAGGTTGGATCGAACGCTTGAATTCCTCAGTGGAGCGACCCTCGATTCCACGGCCCATGGTGCTGGTCGCGCTGGCGTATCTGGCAGGCCTTGTTGTCGGGCGGCACCTCATGATATCTGGTGGATATCTTCTCGCGCCCGCGCTAGCGATCGCGCTGTGGCATGCGAGGGGCCTGTATCGATTTCGACGGCTCCCGGGCCACACTTCGCAATCGGGATGGCTCTTGCTTGCGGCCATTGCCCTGCCTGGCTGGGCGGCTTCGAACCACGCAATCCGAGTTGACCGCCGTGCCGATGCGATCGCTCAAAGCATCGAAGCAGCGCCGCTGATCGTCGCCGAGGGAACGATCGCGGAGTTGCCTCGGGTCGACGCCGATGGGCAGCGGCTGGTTCTCGACGACGTGAACCTCTGGCCGCGCCTGGGGACGGATTCCCCGATTCAGTTTCCGCTCAAACTTTATGTCATGACGCGCTCGGACATGCGCGCCGGCGGCACAGATTCTCCGAATTCTGAAACGATCGAGGAAGCGCACAGCGATGATCCCGCGTTCGTCCAAGGCATGCGCGTCAGGGCGTGGGGACGGCTGCGCCTCGCGCCGGGCCGGACGACTCCGGGGCAGTTCGACTACTCGAATTACCTGCGAGGGCGCGGCGTCGGGGCGATGCTGTTGGCGGGTCGCCCGGCCGATATCGAAGTTGTCGCTCCAGGTTCACGATGGGCCACCGCGATCTTCGGCCATGTGCAGCGCACTCGTGATGCGATGCTGGAGAACCTGAAACAAAACCTGAGCGCGGATCGGTTTGGTATTGCCTCGGCCGTGCTCTTGGGCGAGCGCGATGCCTTGGATGACGATCAACTTGAACGCATCCGGCGTGTCGGCGCAGGGCACGTCATCAGCGTTTCGGGCCTGCACACCGGACTGGTATTCCTTCTGATGTTGACCGTGGCCCGCTTGATGGGCCTCTCTCCGAGGGCCGTCGCCCTGGTCGGATTATGCTCAGTCTGGAGCTACGCGTTGTTGACGGGAATGAGGCCGCCGGTCGTGCGCGCCGCGGTGATGGCGACCTTCCTGCTCGGAGGCTGGGCGACGGGGCGGTCGGCCGCGTTGATCTCAGCGCTGGCGGTCTCGGCCCTGGCGACGCTGCTTTTCGATCCGCGCAACTTGATCCGCACTGATTGGCAGTTGTCATACGTCTGCGTCACGGCGATCGCGTTTCTTGCCGCTCCGATTTATCAACTGCTGGGCGCGAGAAACGATGAGAATGACGACGATGAGAAACTGCGGGATCTGCAAGGTCGCTGGCGCGGTTTTTTCAGACGCTGGATTCTGATTCCGCTCGTCATCGTGATCGCCGTGCAATTGGGCCTGATGCCGCTTCAAGCCGAACTCTTCGGACGGTTCAGCCCGTTGGGCATCTTCGCGCAACCGATCGTCATCCCGATGGTGTTTGCGATTCTGTCATTGGGGTTGATCGTCGCTATTGGCGGAGGCATTGCTCCGGTTGGCGCGGTTGCCGGCTGGGCTCTTGGGTTTTTCGTGGATATTTTCGAAGTCTTCACCACGTGGCTCAGTTCGCTGCCGTGGGCAACCGTCGAACTTCCCCCCATGGCGCCGTGGTTGATCGCGGTCTATTTCGGCGTGCTCTTGATCGGCCCGCACGTTTCCAAACCTGAAGGGCAGCTCGGCGATTTCTCGCCGCCGCAGCTCAAACACATGGCATACCGAATGTTGATTGTGTTGATCGGATTGATCGGACTTGCATGGTCGCCGATACGCGGTCCGGCCACGCCTCCCGGTGAGCTGACGATGTACGCCCTGGATGTTGGTCAGGGCGATGGCATCGTTCTCGTCTTCCCATGCGGTGAAGTGGCCGTCGTGGATGCGGGGCGCGGGAGTTACGGAGATCAGGGTCGCAGGACCGTCGCGCCGCTGCTGCGGAGCCTCGGCGTGAGGCGGATCGATCTGGTCGTCGCGACTCACTCCGATTCCGATCATGTCGGCGGGCTGAGGTATCTGGTCGAGAATTTTGAGGTCGGGATATTCGCCCACGGCTCGGACGATTCGGGTGACGAGGAGTATCAGGCGTTACTTGAGGCTCTGGAGCGGCGCCATGTTCAAATAGAGCAAGTCCGCGCGGGCGATGAACTGAAGGGGTTCGGTGCGGCCCAGATCGATGTGCTCCACCCGCCTGCAATGTCGGGAGGCGTCGATGGCCTTGGGGGCCTTGAAGGCAACGATGCGTCGGTTGTCCTGCTTGTGGACCTGCGCGACGTTGAAATTCTTTTGACCGGAGACATCGAGGATGCGGCCGAGCGCGCGATCGTTGAATCGGGTCTCGCCCGCGATATCGACATCCTCAAAGTGGCACATCACGGCAGCAAGACGTCTTCGGGCGCGGATTTCCTGGAGTCCTTCGATCCGGAGTTCGCCTTGATCAGCGCCGGGCGCAATAATACCTACGGTCATCCGGCGCGCGAAATCCTCGATCGCTTCGCGGCTCGCGACACGATTGTCATCCGCACCGATCAGCAGGGATCGATCCGGTTGCGAACCGATGGCGAACAGATTCGCATCGATCATTTTTCGAGATGAATCGGTAGTGCTCGTCGTCGAGGCGCCCGGCTATTTCTCAATCGTGAAGATCTTGCGCTGGACGGTCGTGTTGCCGTTGCGATCGGTCACGGCGATGGTCAGGACGTGTTCTCCGGTGTCCAGATCGGAGGACTCCCAGTCGAATTCCTCGGCGGTCTCGTCGAAGAAAGCGTCCTCGGGTTGGACGGGCAGGATGTCGCCGCCGTCGAAATCGATCTTCACCGACGAGATGAGCGAGAGCGCATCGGAGGCTTTGAAAGTCACGCGGGCCGATCCGGCGCCTTCCTTAATCTTCAGCTTCTCGATGATCGGTGGCGTATTGTCGATCACGACCTCGCGCGAGATAATCTCCGCATCTAGGCCGCCGCCCGGGGAATTATCGAACGCATCGGTGGCGACGACGCGGAATCGATAACGACCGTCGCCGGTTCCGGTGACGTCGAGCGGGACGCGCGTGATGCGAAGTTCGTCGTCGATGACCTTCCATTCGGTCTCGTCGCTCGCGCGGAAGTAGAGGGCATACCGCAGATCGTCGCTGTTGGGATCGATGGCCTTCCAGCTCACAGTGACGTTACCCGTATTGGAGTTCGGCTCGCGGCCGCCGCCCTGAGGCGCCGCTTTGGGAGATGCACCGGAACCCGTCGGCGGCCGCGCCCCGTTTGACGGGGGTGAGGAGCTTCGCCGAGATGCGCTCGAATTCGAACCTCCTCGTTCCGATTCCGATGGCTCGGATTCGTCAACCTTGATTTCAGCAAATATCGGCGGGCGATTGGCGTGGCGATAGAACAGCTCGACGTAATCGGTCTTGAGCAGCGGTGCGGACTTCGAGCCCGGATCGAACGTCAGGCGGTATTGCATGAAGCGCGCCGGACTATCGCCGATCTTGACCGGATCGCCTGGCGCGAGGGATTCATTCTTCGACCACTCTCCCCAGCCGCCGGTTTCGGGGTCGCGTGTCGCGCCGCGCCGGAAGGCGACGCGGACCTTCTGGCCTCCAGCGGCCTCGCCGCTCCAGTAAAAACTTCCCCACCGTGCGGGCGATTGGGTATCGATCACGCGCGAGCGATAGACCGGTTCGGACGCGCGACTGTCGCTCATCCTGAACGCGACGCCGTTGCGCCCCCCGGCAAGAAGCCACCCGCCATCGACGGGCTCGATATGGACGATGTAATCCTCGCGCACATCTGCGATCAGGGCGAACTCACCGCGCGGGAGAATCTCAAATAGCCGGCCCTTCTTGCCTGCGGCGACTATGACACTACCGGTGGGTCCGATGCCCAGAGAGTGTATCGGTCTTTCCGGCGCGCGCCAGAGCGGGCGGGTGAAGCCCTCGCGCGTGAGCAGGACGACCCTGCTCCCGGGGGCGGCTTTGCCTTTTCTTTGGGGGGTCGCCGGCGCGAAGACATCACCGAAAAGTTTTTCATCCACCGCCGCGCCTGCCGGGGAATCCCCATTCATGTCTGAGGCCGCAGCCGCGCCAAATCCGGCGAGCCGCAAAGTCAGCTTGAGGATCTGAGGCGACGGCGCGCGTTCGCTGTTGATCGCCAGCGCGAGCCCTTCGGCGGTCTTCTGGATGGCGCGGATCTCATCGGCTTCGGAATCGTAAATAATTTCGGCCTCTTCGGCGCCTTTCTTAAATCGATAAAGGCGGCCGGGGCTCTGACCCGCGACGTAGATCGCGTCCTTGTCGCCGAATTCACCCGCGCTGTCGATCCACAGGTCGAGCAGGTTCTTGGAATCCAATTCGATCTCCAACTCGGCGTCGCCGCTTTCGGGGTCAATGCGATAGAGGTGTCCCTCGGGGCCGGTCGCCGCCCAGATGTCGCCATTCTTATCGGCGGCCATCTTCCAGACGAAACGGGCGTCCAGCACGCAGTGGGTCGTCAGATCGTCGTCATCGGAAAGGCGATAGATGCGACCCGTGGGCGCGGCGGCGATCAGTGCCGAGCCGTCGGAAAGACTGTGGATTGCCGTCAATTCCGGCTCGTCGACGTCGCTGATGATTTCGGCCTCGCCCTCCGAACTTAGGCGAACCAGCTTTCCCTCATGCCCGGTCGCGCAAAGGATCGCCCCTTTTTCATCGTCAAGGACGGACCAGATGATTTCGGTCTTGGTATCGCCGATCTCGTTGCGGTCGAATGAAGGGAAGACATACCCATCCGAGCTGAGTGCGACGCCATCGAACTCGCCGTTCTGGAAATCCGCGAAGGCCTCATCGCGGATCACTTTCGTCGTGGCCGCGGATACACCTTGAGAGATGAATCCGAAAGCCGCGACCGCAAGACAGGCGGCAGGCAAGTAGCATATTGGGAGGGGACGCAAGTTATCTCTCCTTCGTGCGCGGGGGGTGAAGACTGTTCATGGGAAGTCTATTCCGGGATGTGATGAGCGACTTCGATGGTGAAACTTGAAGAGCCGTCGATGGGCATCGAATAATCAATTTCCCGCGCAGAGATGAGCCTGCCGATGACGGGGCTCTTGATCTCGCTCGGGGCGCTCGTCTCCATCAGGTCTCCGATTGAATCGGGCACACCCTCGAACGTCTCGCCATAGAGGCCCACGCTGAGCTCGGGACGAAACAGATAGACCGAGAGCCGATTGTCGGGATAGTTGAGCCGCCCCGCGAGCGCGACGGTTTCGGCGTAGTCGCGCGGCGCGAATCGGCCGGGCTTGTGCATGGCATCGATCCGCTGTGCGGTCCCCGAGTCGGCCATATGAACGACGTAAGTGCCGGGCCGAATATCGTCGGGAAGTTCGATGCGCAAGGCCTCGGAGCGCCGGTCGCCGCGATAGGGCTCCCAGATCATATCGATTAGCAGATCGTCGCCCGGCCGCAGGGAACTATAACGAGGCTGCGCTTTGATCAGATTCTCGAACCCATAGATGGGCCGTGCGTTGATCTCCATCGTGATCGATTCCACGTTGGCCATCCGATATGGGTTATCGGTAAGCATGAAAAGATCGCGCAGGAGCGCCATGGAAAATGGGGTGGTCGTCGATTGACGCGAGCTGTTGATCAGGTGCTTCTCGATCCGCGTTCCGTCGGCCAGTTCGATCGTGTAGTCGCATGTCGCGGTAAGATCACCGCCCGCCGAGATCGAGCCGCGGAAAGCTTCGCCGACGGCGATCAACGCGGTGAGTATCGGCGTGAAGTTCCGGTCTTCCCAGACGGAGAAGTTATAAGTATGCGGGTTTGAGGCGGCTTCGCCACCGACAGCGATGCGCAGATCGAGCCGCTCGGGCCCTGGACCGAAAACGCCCCCCACGGCGAACTGCCGATCCTGCCGAATGGAGCCGAAAATCTCGCGCACTTCGCCAAGCTTGAAACTCGTTGCATAGCTCTGCATGTATCCAAAGATGTAGGCATGCGATAGAGGGACATCGACCGCGCCCTGGAAGAACATCGGATGGCCGAACCCGAGGAGGCGATTGCCACGACGATACGTTACGGTGCCGATGCCCCCCAGTGTGACGTCGCCCGTCATGAAGGGCACTCCGATGGCCGAGCCCGGAACGATCTCCGGAGATGCGGTGTCCGGGCTCTCGTTCGAGCCGGCGCTGGAGCCCGCGCCGAATAAATTATGGCCGCGGGCGGACAAGAAGTTTTCCAGAAGCTCATAGCTGCCGGCGGAGATATTGGACACGAAAAGGGGCGTCGTCATCGGTTCGAGCGAGATCGGAATATCGATCTCCAGGCCGTAGCTTCGCGGGTCTGCGATGGTCGGACGCGGCGGCAATGCATTCAAGGGAATGCGAGAATCGTCCCGCCCAAAGATCGAAGCCTGAT
>JAJFLK010000499.1 GCA_021772735.1 Candidatus Sumerlaeota bacterium
ACCAGGGCGATGAGGACCGCGCGAACAAGTATTGGCAAGAGGCCCAGCGCCTGCGACCCGACGATTGGAACTACCACCGCCAGGATTGGTCGTTCACACCCGCCGAAGAGAACAAGAACTGGTTCGCCAAATTCAGCGCGCTCGACGGCAAGCCTTACTACGAACCGCTTGATCTGAGTGCGGTCGAAGAAGCGAACTGAGATCCCCTCGCAAGGCTGAAGATGTTGAGAACCGCAGCTTTGAAAGAGCGGTGCCAGGAGTTGGGTCTCCGGTTTCCGAAACTTGACGCGGGAATCTTGATGCTCATCGCACTCGGGCCTTCTCGAGCCGCCGCACGCGCCATCGCACGAATGGATCCAATGGGCCAAGAATCGCGGTAACGCGTCGCTCGGGTTTGAAAATCTCGGTCGAGATCTCCGAAAATGTCTCGGATGTCAATCCGTTGATCTCCCGGCGGTAGCACTCCGGTGTCACGGGCTCATCGCCGCTCGCGTAGAAGCTCTCCCCAGCCAGAAACTGTACAAGTGTAGCCGGATGGTCCTCCAAACCGTCGAAGCGTCCGATGAGGCGGCGGCGCGCAAAATCGAATTCTTCGGCACTCAGTGATCGCTCGCGCACGTCTTCTATGATGTCGTTCATCTCGCGGAGTGCGGAAAAGGCATGACGCCTGCCGACGACCGCTTCAAACGCTAGGATCGAGGCGTCGCAGAGTCTCCAAAACCCCCCATTGACGGCATAGCCCATCTGCTCGCGCTGGCGAAGCCGCTCGAAGAAGTATGAGTGGCTCCCTCCGGCAAGAGCGTCAGCGAGCATTGCGATCGCCGTTAAGGGGAAGAGGTTCAGAGGCCGGTAGTAGTAAAGGACCATGACCGTAGTCGCCGGCATTTCTAGAGGCTTCATAACGAGCTGGGAAATGGGAGGAATCGGAGATGGGGTCGAATCCTCAAGTGTCCGTGCGAGCGCAGCTGCACCCAAGGCCGAATCAATGAGTTCGGTGATGATTTCGGGCGCGGAGTTAGAGACGACGACCAGTGAGCCGTTTGAGGGCCCGAACCATCGCCCGTGAAACCGGGCGAGGTCTTCGGGGGACTTTCTCGCAAGGCGGCGGAACTTCATCTTCGGAGGTCGCTTGTAGCGTCTATCGCCCACGATCCCGCCGATAATTCGGCGCCTCTGGATGTCGTAGGGAGTCTCGCCATGGAGCGCCATTTCATGGCGTAACACATTGAGTTCTTGCTCGATGTGCTCGGTAAGGATCTCTTGCCTCGCCATCATCGAAAGCAGAAATTCAATCGCCTGCGGCAGGTCGCTGCTGCGGCCGCCAGCGCTAAATGAGGTGCGCTCAACATCAGTCGCACCATTGAGATTCAGTCCCCCACGGCTCAGCTCGCGCTCTCTACGCTCGTTAACGCGAAACAGGAGATGCTCCATCAGATGAGTTATGCCGGCATCCGCAGCCGGTTCCTCAAGCCAACCGGCGCGGAAAGATAGTTCAGCTGCAAAGGTCTTGGCCCAGGGTTGCCGTGCATGAATCCAACGAAAGCCAGAGGGGTGAGTGAATTGCGTGTAGGTCGTGACGTATGGATTCGACATGGGGCCTCAGAGGAGAGCTTCCGGGTACAGCATACCAAACTCCCCAAATCGCGCCCTCGTCCCGCGTGGAGCCTCGCCCCCCGCCCCCGCCTACGGCAACAAAATCCGCTCGACGACGATCTCTTCAACCGCGATCGCGTCTGTACCGTTGTTGCCGAACAGCGACGTATTATTGAAGAAGTCGACGATCGGGCGGAAGCCATCCGAGTCCACAACCGGACTGGCAGTCAGGTTTTGCGAATAGAACAGGCTGGTGTATGTCGCCGTTGTGCCGCCGGTCGTCGCGGGCAGTCGCGGCGAAGTCGCCATGAACATGCTGCTCGGCGTGCCGCGCGTCATGAACATGATCTGCCCCAGTTCGTTGCTGGCGGTATCCCAGTTCAACGCGATCGCCTCGACCGGGTCGACGCCCTCGGTCGTGCCGTTGCCCGGCCCCATGCCGTCGAGATCGACATTGGACCGGATCTTGATATTGGCGCGGTAAAGTTTATCGGCCTCCCACTGGATCGGCCAGAGGCTCAGGTTGGTCGTCGGCGCGGAAATATCGAACGGAAAGAGCGTCTTGCGATCCGTGATCGAATCGAGCTGGTAAAGCGCCTCACTTGCCGCGTCGTCGATCAGCGCCGAGCCGGGCGACGTCACCTGACCCGAAGCCTGTGGGGCGTAGAGGCCCGTGTTGATCGGCGCGTTGTATACGATGGCATCGGTCACCAGATCGTCCAGGTCGATGCGATCGATCGTCAGGCCGCTCACGCAGACCGTCCCGTTGTCCTCGCTCGAGAACAGCCCGTTCGAGCTGAAATCGAGGACGCGGAACGCCAGGCGAATATCGTTGACGGCGTCAGCCGCCGCCGAGAATGCGGAGTTCGCCGGGTCGATCGTCCCGCGCCATTGCGGAGTCGAGATCGACGTCGGCGCGAAATACACGGTAAAGCGATTTCGACCCTGCGCCCGGCCGATGCCCTGCGCGCCGCCCTGGCCGTCCCAGAACCAATACTCGCCGCCGAAGTTATTGCCGCCCCCGCCCGAGTTGAAGTTATCGAACAGGAACGTGAACAGCGGAATCGCGTTCTTGTTCATCTGGTCGGTCGAGACGTCGAACGTGATCCGATAAACGCTATTATCGATCAGATCGACGAAGCGTTCCGGGCTGATCCATGCCACGAGATTATCGCCCAGCAGCGGCACGCCCATGCAGAGGCCGCTCGTGTTCTGGGTCGCGGCGCCCGCGCCGGAAAGAACGACTCCGGTCCATCCGATCGAACCGGGCGGATCGGTGAAGTCGATCGCTTCGAACGGAATGAAGCCGCCGTTCGACAGACTGTCCGAAGTTTCGTTCGACGTGAAGACGGTGATCGTCCGCATCGTGAACGTCGTCATGTCCGAGGCAAACAGCGTGACGTTGGTGGTTTCGGCCGCGACGATGCCCGGAGGTCCGGGATCGACGTTTGGTCCGCCGATGGGCGATAGATTCGCGTTGCGGAAGGTCACGGTGAACGGATCGGCGTCCACCTGGTCGGGATCGAGATCGTTCAATTCGATTCGGCGACCGGCCCCGGGGTTCAGAGGATCGTCCGGCCCTGTCATCGCTGCGGCAACCGGGCCGACACCGTTTATCAGAATGCGTCCCGCGCCGCCAAAGAACGACCACTTGATGTTTGAATCGGGCGTATCCAGATCGACGCTCAGATCGCGCAGATTGAAGGCATCCGGGAAAACAAAGTTGTCCGTGCCTGTGGCGGACATCGTCGCGGCCATCGTGGCAGCCATCGTGGCGAGTTCAAGATCGCCGATGATGACGTCGCCGGGATCGAGAATCTGCGGCGCGCGGATAATCGGGATCGAAGAGAACACAATCAGCCCGGCCTCCTGATCGGCGACGTAAACGTCCGACCCGACGACCTCGACCGCCATGGCCGTGCCGGGGGTGTCGATCGTCTGGACGAGCGTCGGGCTCTGCGGGTTCGTGACGTCGATGACCTGCACGCCGGCCGGTCCATCGGCAACGTAGAGAACGTTGCCATCGAGCGCCACGTCGTAGGCGTCGCCGGCGGTCGTGATCGCGGCGCGCAGGAAGGGCAGCGCGGGCGCGGAGACGTCGATGATGCGCACGCCGCCGGTAACGT